>JBJTNX010000222.1:0-11850 GCA_046074325.1 Sphingomonadales bacterium | reverse complement strand
GGTATGGTCCGCAATGACGGTCAGCCTGGCGGCGGTCCGTTTTTTGTCGAGAAAAACGGGGAACTGAGCAAGCAAATTGTCGAAAAGGCCCAATTAGTTAATCATCCAGAGGCCAGTGCCTTATTTTTACAGAGCTCCCATTTTAATCCTGTCTTTATGGTCCTTAGTCCATGTGATTTATTGGGAAACCCGCACAAGCTCCAAGACTTCAAAGATCCTGACACTTATTTTGTGGTCGATAAAACACAACAGGGCAAACGCATCAAATACATCGAGCAACCGGGTCTTTGGAATGGTGCTATGGCGAATTGGAACACCTTATTTGTCGAAATTACGTCGGCGGCTTTTTCACCTGTCAAAACGGTACTTGATTTGCTAGAAAAAGCGCATTTGCCGAACTAAGCACCCTTTTTATTGTTTACTTTTGTGGTAAACAAATTATAATGATTCCAGTAACAGTATACAGTGAAATGACGCCCAATCCTTCGACCATGAAGTTTGTGGCCAACAAATACCTTTTACCTACAGGTGCATCTGTTGAATTTGACAGTAAGTCATCGGCAAAAGGGTTTTCACCGCTCGCCGAAGCGCTGTTTGACTTTCCTTTTGTATCCAAAGTCTTTGTAGCCTCAAATTTTGTTACGGTTGCCAAAACTGATAATGTTCCTTGGGATTTTATTACCATGGAACTCAGGGAATTCATCCGTGAATGGATCAGTTTTGGCAAAGAAGTACTCATTGCCATGCCAAGTCAAATTCAACACGACGCAGAACAAGATACAGCGTCGCACGCTGGCGCCATGGCAAATCCGTCGCCAACTTCTTTTGCCCCTTCTGAGCTCGACGACGCCATTATTGATTTGCTCGATCAATACGTGCGTCCTGCAGTAGCCAATGACGGCGGTGCCATTGATTTTCTTGGCTACGAAGAAGGTAAGGTAACTGTAATGCTCAAAGGATCTTGCGCGGGATGTCCTTCTTCAACCGCAACCCTAAAAGGCGGCATCGAAAACCTACTTAAACAACATTTGCCTGAAGTCCAAGAAGTAGTTGCTTTTAACGGTTAATTTTCGAGTAAATACTTGCTATGTGCATTATTTGCATTAAATTTAAATGAACAACTTATTAAACCTGTTGTTTCATTTTAAGCCGCATGTTGCTGATTAACTCACCATATCAACTCAAAGACGCCCTCAAGACCTATTTTGGTTATGATCAATTTAAAGGCGCTCAACAACAAATTATAGAAAATGTGATTGCGGGACGCAATACGTTTGTCCTAATGCCAACTGGTGGCGGAAAATCACTTTGCTACCAGCTTCCATCGCTCATTTTGCCCGGAACCTCGATCATCGTGTCGCCGTTAATTGCCCTCATGAAGAACCAGGTTGATGCCGTGCGTGGTTTATCCCAAACGGGGCAGGTTGCCCATTTCTTGAATTCTTCATTGAGCAAAGCAGAGATAGCCCAAGTCAAGGCAGACGTACTGAGTGGGCAAACCAAAATGCTCTATGTTGCTCCAGAATCACTAACCAAACAAGAGAATATCGATTTCTTGGCTGCGGTGCCAATCTCCTTTTTTGCAATTGACGAGGCCCACTGTATTTCGGAGTGGGGCCATGACTTCAGGCCAGAGTACCGCCGACTCAGAGAAATATTCGAAAAGATTTCAAATGTTCCGATCATTGCATTAACCGCGACAGCCACACCCAAAGTGCAATACGACATCCAGAAAAACCTCAATATGCTGGATGCCGATGTTTTTAAGTCTTCTTTCAACCGAGACAACCTCTACTATGAAATTCGTCCGAAAAGAGAAGTGGAAAAACAAATCATTCGCTATATCAAACAACACGAGGGGCAAAGCGGAATCATCTATTGCCTAAGCCGCAAGAAAGTAGAGGAAATCGCCGAGCTTTTGCAAGTGAATGGCATCAATGCACTGCCTTATCATGCGGGCTTAGATGCCAATTCCCGAGCCAAACACCAAGATGCATTTCTCATGGAAGAAGTTGAGGTGATCGTCGCTACTATTGCCTTTGGTATGGGCATAGACAAGCCAGATGTACGTTATGTCATTCACCACGACATCCCTAAATCCATCGAAAGCTATTACCAAGAAACAGGTCGAGCAGGCCGAGATGGCGGGGTAGGAGAGTGTATTGCTTTTTACAGCTACAAGGACATCGAAAAACTCGAAAAGTTCTTGCAAGGCAAAGCACTCACTGAACAAGAAATTGGCAAGCAACTCTTGCACGAAATCGTTTCATACGCCGAAACCTCTGTGTGCAGGCGTAAGTTCATATTGCATTACTTTGGCGAAGATTTCAATCATACTAATTGCCAAGAAAAGTGCGATAACTGCAAACACCCGCAAGAACGCATGGAAGGCGGGCAGTACCTTAACTACCTACTTCAAGCTGTAGTTGCACTCGATCAGACCCAAAAATCCAAACACTATTGTGCCTTTTTGGCAGGCCATATCAATGCGGATATCAAAGCCTATAAGCACGATCAACTGCCGCTTTTTGCGGTTGGTAAAGACCACGACGAACACTTCTGGAATGCCGTCATACGGCAGTCTGTTGTTGCCGGTTATCTTTACAAGGATGTCGAAACCTTCGGTACGCTTAAATTGACGCCAAAAGGCCATGCGTTTCTAACTGACCCAGGTTCTTTTCAACTCTTCAAGCAACACGACTTCTCCAATACTGACGACGACGACATCGTGCTCAATCAACGCGGTGCTGTCTTTGACGAAGCTTTGTACACACAACTTCTTGAACTGCGCAAGCGCGTTGCAAAGCAAGCCGGCGTACCTCCATTTGTGGTCTTTCAAGAGCCTTCTCTCAGAGAAATGTGTTTGCAATACCCAATTGAACTTTCCGAACTGACCTCCATACAAGGTGTCGGGGCCGGTAAGGCACAGCGCTATGGCTTGCCCTTTATAGAACTTATTTCGAGTCACGTGAGCGCCAATCAAATCGAGCGGCCTCAAGATTTCGTCGTGAAGTCCTTGATCAATAAATCAGGGGCCAAGGTTCAACTTATCCAAAATATTGACCGCAAGCTGCCGCTAGAAGACATCGCTAAATCTCAAGGTAAATCTTTCGATGCACTACTAGAAGAACTTGAAACCGTTGTGAACTCAGGCACCAAACTCAACATCGATTATTACTTAGCCGAAGTCCTTGACCCTGATAACCAAGAAGAAATCATCGATTATTTCTTAAGTGCTGATTCCGAAGACCTCATTACTGCATATCATGAGTTTGATGGGCTTTATTCTGAAGAGGAATTACGCTTGGTGCGCATCAAATTTATGTCCGAATACGGCAATTAATTAGCCCTTATTTTTAAGTATTTTCCAGACCGAACCGCGGGTAACACTATGGTAGTTGCGTTTTGTCTGATGAAAAATTTGTTTGGCCAGTTGGAGGCCTTTCGGGCTGGTTGCAAGCGCTTCATAAATGGGTAATACATATTTACGACGCCCTACTTTACTTAAAAACGCTGTTATTTTTGGTTCGATGCGAAAGGCGTAGTCTGAATGTGCGGCAAGGACAAACCAATCGCAGAGAATTTCAGAGTTACCTGATGCGCTAAAAGCAAATTGTTTGTCCAGCTCTTGTAAGCGGTTGGCAGGGGTGCGTTCTGAAAGTGCACCAATAAAAAGTTGCCATTCTTGAACAAGTAAGTCTTGGTATTTGGTCTGAATTAGCGTTTTAACGCGTTTTCGCTTGCCATTTTTACGGATCCATTTGTAGCTCACTTTTGCTTTAAATGGATGCTTACCTTGATTGAAAAGTTGGGCTTGGGCTTCTATTTTTTCTATTCTTGGTGCAGAAATACGGACGCAATTTGAAGGCAGCCCCGGTTTAAAAATCCATTCACGGTAATTGAAGTCTTTTCCTGTTTTGGCTAATAATTCGGATTCCAAATAATCGATAAAACGATCTGCTGAAATTGTTTGAAAAGCAAAATGACTAAAATACTTTTTGAGAAACACGTCTAGATTTTTCCGCCCAACTGTTTGTTCCAAGGACCGAAAGAAAAATGCACCTTTGACGTAAGCGATGTCAGACATAGCGAGGTCCGGGTCGCGATTTACTAAATTCAAATGGAGTTTGCTGTCTTCGTAAACGCTGTCTTTTTGCATTTCAGCAATGGTTTGTTCGAGTTCCTTGAATTCCACTTGCGCTAAAATATCGGCGACTTCTTTTCCTTTGAGGGCCTCCATGATTCGTTCTTCAAAGTAGACAGTGGTGCCTTCGTTGAGCCAGAGATCTGACCAAGAATGGTTGGTTACCAGATTTCCGGACCACGAATGCGCAAGTTCGTGCGCAAGCACAGACACCAAGCTTTTGTCGCCAGTGAGCAAAGTAGGATTTGCAAAGGTCAGCATCGGGTTTTCCATGCCACCAAAAGGGAAAGAATAAGGTAACACCAAAACATCATAGCGCCCCCATTTATAGGGGCCATACAGCGTTTCAGCGACGCGCATCATTTCTGGAAGATCTTCAAATTCGTTGGCGCAGTCTTCAACAAGCTCTCTCTCGGCATAAACACCACAGTGGTGCCCGAGGTCTTTAAAGGCGATATCACCGACGGCAAGTGCAATGAGGTAACTCGGGATGGCATTGGGCATCTCGAAGTGATACAGACCGTTTTTTTGAAGCTGTGTCGGATTTTTGGCGCTCATGAGCGCCAATAGATCAGCGGGAACTTTGACGTCTGCGCTGTAGGTTAGCCTATTGGAGGGTGAATCTTGGATAGGAATCCAGGTTCGGGTCAAGATGGCTTGTCCTTGGGTGTACAAAAAAGGTTTGGTTTTAGAGCTCGTTAAAGTAGTGTCTAGCCAATCGAGTGCTGCGGAGGCTTCGGTGGTTTGGTAGTATATATTGACGAATTCTGTTGCGGAGTCAACATTGACCAACAACGCTTGGCCGAATATGCTGTCTTTGTCCATGGGGCCAATTGTAAAGTCGGTTTCCCGCTCCTTATTTTTAGGGCCAAGTGTTACTTTTTGGATGAGCAAGCCTTTGATGTCGAAAATAGCGGTATCGGCACCGTTATTGCGCATGCGGTGACGCGCTGTACCGTAAATGGTTTGTGCCGCAAAATCAACCTCTAAATCGAGGTGAAGATGTTTGGTATGGATTTGCTCCAGATTGGCATAGCTGTGGTCGTCTTGTGGATTTTCTGTGAGCTGCTCAGTAGGTGCAGGGTTGGTCGAGGGAGCTTGATTACACCCTAAAAGAAAAAGCACAAACAGATAAAGTAAATAGCGCATTATGGCTTATTTTGGAGTTCAATATAGCCAAAAATTTCTTGCGGACCAAGCACGCCGTAAGTCAGTATTTGGTGATTGAGTACATCAAATTCAAAGGTTTTCGGAACCAACAAGATATTTTGTTCTGCTCTCTGGTGACTCACTTTTCGTTCAACAAGACCCGTTTGGAGGTCGATACGAACCCAGGCACCTACATTGCGGTTTCTTGTGAGACTAAACGTTGCCACTTCTTCTAGATTACTTCGGAACTTTCCGTCTTGATCGTAATTGGCAGCAGCATCATTAAAAATAAAGTTCAATGAATTTTGATCCGTAAAGCTACAATATGAGCTAAATGGACCATAGTCATTGACGCTTACTTGGTTTTTTGAGATGCGTTGTTCCCATTTTAAATGACCACTGGTATCGATGCAAAAGGCAATGATGTCATTGAAATGGTAATAACTGGTGGTCATGCGTTGCCCCGTTTGGTTATTGATGTTGGTACTCGTATAAACGTAGTATTTTTCTAAAGAACCTACATAACTACCGTCGGGTAAGGTAAAGATATCTCTTACTTGATATCGCGATAGCTGCGGATCTTCATTGCGTCGGTCCATGCGGTTTTGGATGCGCGATTGCTCATTGCTGCGAAATTCACTGAGCATGATACTCGGGCTAAAGGGTAAAAATCCGATCGCCATTGCGGTGTCAGCGGTCAAGTTGAGTTGCACACTAAAGAAGCCATCTTGCATGCCGTCCCATTCGCTGTTGCTGTATATGCCAAATAGTGTGAGGCGGTCAGCGAGTTGTGAATTCATGACAAAATTTGAAATCCGTTTGCCTTCTAAATCGAAGGTGTAGTCTTTTAAGCCTTCTTGGTTGAATTGATATACATGCAGATTTTTAAATGATTTTTGAACACGAATGCCTTGATTTTCAATTGCTTCTAACTCGATAATGCCAATAAAAAACTCGCCATTGTTTGTCAGGAATACATCTTCAATAGAACTCAGATTGGCATCGAAAGGCAGGTTATATTCACCTCCGTTGCGTGCCTCACCTTGCGCATTATAAAGTTGATAGCCATAAGTGTCGGTGCCGTTTCTTTTTCCTGGAATTTGATAATAAACGGCAAAAAAGGCCTTGTTTGGCGCTTCAATCACATTGAAATCAGGTAGAGAATTGGGTCTAGGATCGGTATAGCTGAGCAGTTCTCGAAACTCAATTTCGTTGTTTTCGGCATCTAAGACCTTCATAAAGAGTTTCATTTCCTTGCCATTCCTGTCGGCAATAAAAACGAGGTGTTTGTTGTTTTGTCTAAGCGTTTGAACATAGTAGCCGTAGCCCTCTGGACTAACGGGTTTAATGCGAACGCTATTTACTGCTTGCAAAGCGTCGAATTGGGTAAGGACATTATTGCCTCCGCCCAATTGATTGGTTGCATGGATCGTAGAAAATGCGCCTTTTTGAGCGGGCATGATGTCGATTAGTTGCCCTTTGTTGCGCTGAAAACTACCCCATTGCCAGTTGAGTTCTTGGGCTTTGGTTTGAAGAACAAACCAAAATATACCGACAAGGAGAAGACGCCAATGCATTAACCGACAAGTTGAATCCCGACGTAGTTGTCAGGGCTAATTTGTTTGAGTTCGGCTTTGATGCTGTCCGAGACGGGTAATTCATCGATGAAGGCGTGTACGCTTTCCATACTGACTTTTTCATTTTTACGCGTCAGTCCTTTGAGCGCTTCGTAGGGTTTTTCGAATCCTTCTCTGCGCAAAACGGTTTGTATGGCTTCAGCAACAACCGCCCAATTATTTTGGAGATCTTGTTGAAGTGCATCTTGATTGAGCAAGAGCTTGCCCAAACCTTTTAGTGTTGCTCCAAATGCAATGACGCTGTGCGCAAGCGGAACGCCTACAACACGCAAAACGGTAGAATCGGTGAGGTCTCGTTGAAGTCGCGAAACAGGCAGTTTGGCCGCCAAGTGCTCAAATAGTGCGTTGGCCAGGCCGATATTGCCTTCTGAGTTCTCAAAATCAATCGGATTGACTTTATGAGGCATGGCAGATGAACCGATTTCTCCGGCCTTGATTTGTTGCTTGAAGTAATCCATAGAAATGTAGGTCCACATGTCGCGGTCGAGGTCGAGTAGGATATTATTGATGCGCTTCATGCAATCAAAGAGTGCAGCAAGATTATCGTAGTGCTCGATTTGCGTAGTGGTTTGAGAACGCTCAAGACCTAGGATGTCATTGACAAAGTGGTTGCCGAAAGCCACCCAGTCGGTTTTAGGATAAGCAACAAAATGCGCATTGAAATTGCCGGTTGCACCACCAAATTTGGCAGGTAACTTGATGGACTTCAATTGCTGGATTTGCTTGAAGAGGCGCTCGGCAAAAACTTGAATTTCTTTACCAAGACGGGTCGGAGATGCGGGCTGCCCATGGGTACGCGCCAGCATCGGTATGTCTTTCCATTCGACGGACATGGCAACTAATTTGGCATGCACCTCTAAAAGTTGCGGTAAATAAACTGCTTCAATCCCTTCTTTTAGCGATAACGGAATAGCGGTGTTGTTGATGTCTTGGGAAGTCAGGCCAAAATGAATAAACTCAGAGTAGGTATTTAGACCCAAGGCTTCCATTTTAGCTTTGAGGAAATATTCTACCGCCTTGACATCGTGATTGGTGGTTTGCTCGGTTTCTTTGATCCAGAGCGCATCGGCCTGAGAGAAGTCGGTGTAAATGGCCCTGAGATTGTCAAATTGGTCGACAGGGAAATCTTGCAAATTTGAGATACCGCTCTGAACCAGCGCAATGAGGTATTCGACCTCTACCAAAACGCGGTAACGGATAAGTCCGAATTCGGAAAAATAAGCTTGTAGTGCAGTTGTTTTGGATTGGTAGCGACCATCTATTGGGGAGATCGCGGTGAGGGCGTTGAATTCCATATTTTATCTAAAGCACAAAGATACAACAAGCGCAAAAAATAGAAAAACCCAAACGCGATTTATCGTAATTTTGAAGTATGCAAGTTTCTAATCGTTTTGTTCGGTTTCAGTGGATTGTCCTGATCCTCATTTTTTTGGTTGTTTTTGCCGGAAGTTTTGTGCGTATGTCGGGTAGCGGCATGGGCTGTCCAGATTGGCCCAAATGCTTTGGCAAATGGATTCCACCCACCGAAATAGCGGAGTTGCCTTCAGACTACCAAGAAGCTTATTTGCTCAAACGCCAGAAAAAGGTAGAAAAATTTTGTGCTTTCTTGAATAAGTTGGGTTTAGCTACCACTGCTCAGAAAATTTTAAATGACCCAACAGTCTATGTTGAAGAAGCGTTCAACGCACGTAAAACCTGGACCGAATACATCAACAGACTTGCCGGTTTTTTAGCTGGTAATGCCATGTTGTTCAGTTTTGGCTGGTTGATACTGTTCTATCGCAAAAGAAAATGGTTGGTTTTAGCCGGTCTGAATTTAGTGCTGATGGGGCTTGAGGCTTGGTTTGGCTCCATTGTAGTGGCCACCAATTTAGTTCCCTGGACCATTACGGTTCATTTGCTGTTGGCGCTCGTCATTATCGGGATTCAATTGTATTTATTGCACGAAATGCGCGCCAAGAAAACCGAAAACCTACCGCAACAAAAAGCTTTTCACTTTTTGAGTTGGCTCATTTTAGGAATTACGTTTTACCAAATGTTTTTGGGCACTCAGGTGCGCGAAGCCATAGATGCACTCGTCAAAAAGGGCTATACCCGTGCCGATTGGATCGAGCAGTTGGGTCTGCCGTTTTTTATCCACCGAAGTTTCAGTTGGTTGGTCCTCATTTTATTAAGTTACCTTTTCTGGAAAAACCGCAGCGAATGGAAGTATCAGCGGATCAACGTCGCCTTTTATTTGCTAGCTGCCGAGTTGTTTAGCGGTGTTGCGCTGGCCTATGCCGATATGCCCGGTTTGGTTCAGACCGCACATTTGGTCTTTGCAAGTATCTTACTAGCTGTGTTATTATTGATCCGATATGACTACGCAGCGGCTAAAAAAAATCCATAAGATCTCCCATTTTTTTGCGTTGCATGCGTTAGCGTTCAGAATCATGCCAAATGCACTTTGACGAACGCCAACTTTTAGCACTCCAAAGACAAGAACCAAAAGCGGTAAAATCGTGGTATTTGGCTTGTTTTCCCGATTTAATGGTACAGGCTTCACGTTTTTTTAGTCAAGAGAATGAGCAGTTGACAGCCGTGCACAATGCCTTACTCAAAGCATTAAAAAATATCAATCAATTTGAGGCCAATACCTCCATGCAGGCCTGGTTATCCGTAATTCTTCGCAATGAACTTATCGATACCTATCGCCGCAAACAACGGTGGCGAATACTTTCTTTTGAAAAGCAAGCACGAGAGGTGCAAGAACCCCAATTTGATGTCGCAATTGATGCCCCTACTGAATGGGAGCGCATTGAGGCAATTTTATCTGTTTTACCACAAAAAACACGTTTTGTTTTCGGCTTATACGCTTTTGAAGGGCTCAAGCCAAGGGAAATAGCCGTTGAGCTATCCATGCAAACCCAGACTGTGAATTGGCACTTAAAAACGGCAAAACAACGGCTTAAAAAACTCCTCGAGTCATGAAAAAGAGCTTACACATACAAGAATTAGCAGCGCAAACATGGCCACTTTTTGAGCGCAAATGGAGACGAATGTTGTTTTGGAAAAAATGGCTAAAAAAACTCATTTTTATCGCGGCCAGCGCAACGGCCGTGAGTCTCGGTTTGCTGTTGTACCCGACGAACTCCCTGAAAATAGAAAAATCAGGACCAAAGTCAGCACCGCATATCATTGATGACAAACCGGCTAGACCACCTAAATCTCAACAACAAACGCCACTTCTGCATATAGGCAAATTTAGATTTGGCTTTTCTGACTCTGCTCATGCGCCGAACCTCGATGATCATTTCATGCGCTCGCTTCAAAAGCAAACTCCACCGTTGCTAAAAAGTTCACATTTCGTTTTGCTCAAAAAAGCAGATTTATATATGGCTTTTGCGCAATTGAATTTTGAAGCTCAAATATGGTCTTTACAGGCTAATGGTCATTCTCTGGCAGTACTTATCGATTCCAAGACATTGATGATCATGAATTTAATGTACGGCTCAGAAAAGCTGCCGGCTTATCCATCCGACTTATTAGAAGAGTCGTTATATCGTCCAGCGTTTTTTCCTGCTGATCAATATATTCATATTCATTTTTACGATGTATCCGACTGGATTCAAGATCCGCTGAGTGCTCAGGTGCTTATCAATAGACCAAATCAACAAATACCTTTAGCACCCTGGCGTACGTCAAGTAACCCGAATAGCACAGCAATGGCGAATTTATTCATGATCAATACGTTTGATAAGGAAAATCCGGGGCTTTTTGTTTACAGAGGTCTAGATCCAAAATACAACCGTTCGACTCAAACGCCTTATCGCAGGGTGATATATGTTGCGGACCGACCAGCAGAAGCTTTTAATCCCATTTTATTTCATCGCAATGATACCTTATTGGTGGTGAGTGCACAAGCTCAAAAAGTTACACAGCTCTCTGAAAATGGTGTTATTTATACGGCAAAGGAAATTACCTATAAAAGCAACGGCATTCAAAGTGTCAAGCGGCGAGAACCGCTCATTGATCCAGTAGACAACACATTATACGTTTTGGCGCCGACCAATTTTCATTTTGTGATTTACAAAGTGGATTGCAACAGCGGTTTAGCTCAACAAGTATATCAAACGGCCAGTGTTTGGAAAGGCGCTGAATTTGAAATTTTTGCCCAGCAGCTTATTTTTAACTACAAAGGCCAGACACAACGCATCCAATTACCTTAATGGCGCAGGTATTTTTTGCGATAGCCTTTTAGCTCCAAAAAGTAAGTGCCAGTTGGTAAAAATGCCAAATTGAGCTCCTCTTCGATCTGTTGTATTTTGTGGGTGTAAAGAACTTTGCCCTGCAAATCGCAAATTTTGATTAGTTCTCCAATCAAATGCGGTTCAATTCGGATGATAATCTGAGCGCTTTCGATAACCTGAAACACCAAAAAACCATCGGTTTCTGGAGCGATTGCGTTGGGCAAGAAACCCAAGCGCCAAGTTTCTTTTAGGCGATCGTTGCCGCTGATGCCAGTGCTCAGGAAAAAATAGCCATTGCTAGCAAAGCCCATGCAGCCTTTACGGGCACTTGCACTCAAAGGGCTGAGTTGGTCGATTTGCAGTGTATTTAAATTGACTTTCAGGAGTTCGGACGAAACCTGATCTGTGGGGTCAATGCCGCCAAAAACAAATAATAAAGAATCGCTCATCGCAGTGCTGATGTACATTTTAGAACCAAAATCCAATATACCAGATGCAGTCCAATTGTCTGTATTGGGTTCATAAGCCCAAGTTTGTGTATTCCAATCCGTTTGATTATTTGCATTTGTTCTGCCACCCGCAAGATAGCCGGTATTTCCGGCAACAAAAGACATACCACGCCAACAACCTTCAAAAGGAAGATTGTTTTTTTGCTCCCAGGTTTGCGTATCAAAATGAAAACACCACACTT
>JBJTNX010000221.1:0-5355 GCA_046074325.1 Sphingomonadales bacterium | reverse complement strand
CTCGATTTTGAACAACAACTCAAAGCGCATCGGGTGGTGGAGTATGGCCCCGTATTTCATTATAAATCCAGCCATGCTGAAACATTTGATTGTATTCCACAACCGAGTTTCAACAAAGATTTTGAGCGTCTAAATACCGATCTCAAAGCGAGAAAGGCAGAAGGATTTCAGAATTTAATTTTTTCAAACCAGCCAAGGCAAATTGAACGGCTCTATCAAATCTTTAATGATATTGGTGAAGAAGGCGAGTTTAGCGCATTGCCAATTGCTTTGCATGAAGGCTTTATCTTTCCGAGCCTCAAATTGGTTTGCTATACCGATCATCAATTATTTGAGCGCTATCATCGGTTTAGACTCAAAGAAGGATTCAAACAGGCAAAGCAAGCATTAACTATTAAAGAAATTTATCAGCTCCAGAAGGGTGACTACGTGACGCACATTGACCACGGCGTTGGCCAGTTCTCAGGGCTAGAAACAATCGACGTCAATGGCAAACCCCAAGAAGCCATTCGCCTCGTTTACAAAGATGGCGACGTTCTTTATGTCGGTATTCACTCTTTGCACCGCATTTCTAAGTTTACTGGCAAAGAAGGAAGTGCGCCAACGCTCAATAAACTTGGTACCCAGGCTTGGTCTAATCTAAAAAACAAGACCAAAAAGAAAATCAAAGAGCTGGCATTCGATCTTATTAAATTGTATGCCCAGCGCCGCAGTAAGCCGGGCTTTTCTTTTGCGCCGGATAGCTACTTACAAAACGAACTCGAGGCTTCGTTTATGTTCGAAGACACCCCAGATCAATATAAAGCCACCCAAGATATCAAGCGAGACATGGAAGCGCCGCGGCCTATGGACCGTTTGGTTTGTGGCGACGTCGGATTTGGCAAAACAGAGGTGGCAATAAGAGCAGCGTTCAAAGCAGTCACAGACTCCAAACAAGTCGCTGTTTTGGTCCCAACAACCATACTTTCTTTACAACATTACCGCAGTTTCAAAAATAGGTTGGCCAGTTTTCCAGTTACGGTTGACTACATCAATCGTTTCAAATCGGCAAAAGAAATAAGCGAAACGCTCAAAAAATTAGCAGCAGGTCAAATAGACATTCTAATCGGCACACATGCCATTGTAGCAGAGAGGGTCAAATTCAAAGATCTGGGGCTCATGATTATCGATGAAGAACAAAAATTTGGTGTAGCTGTCAAAGATAAGCTCAAGACTTTGCGTACTTCGGTCGATACGCTAACGCTCACCGCAACCCCTATACCACGGACGCTGCAGTTTTCTTTAATGGGTGCCCGAGACTTGAGTATCATCAATACCCCACCGCCTAACAGACAGCCAGTGCTTACGGAAATCATTTCTTTTAACGAAGAGGTGCTGCGCGACGCCATTTCTTATGAAGTCGGCCGAGGAGGTCAGGTTTTTTTCGTCAACAACAGACTCTCCAATATAAAAGAACTTTCCGGCATGATCCAGCGTTTGTGTCCGGGGGTTCGGGTAGGCATAGGACATGGTCAAATGGATGGCAAGCAACTTGAGAAAGTGATGCTCGATTTCATTGAAGGCGCTTACGATGTCCTCATTGCCACTACCATAATTGAATCTGGTATCGATATTTCGAACGCCAATACGATCATTATTAATGACGCACATCAATTCGGACTCAGCGACCTACATCAGTTGAGGGGCAGGGTAGGGCGCAGCAATAAAAAAGGTTTTTGCTACCTCATTGCGCCTAAGTTTAGCATCATGACTTCTGAAGCGCGCAAGCGCTTAGAGGCATTGGTTCAATTTTCTGATTTGGGCTCAGGATTCAATATTGCGATGAAAGACCTCGATATCAGAGGAGCGGGTAACATGTTGGGTGGTGAGCAAAGCGGTTTCATTGCCGAAATAGGTTTCGAGATGTATCAAAAAATCCTAAATGAGGCCATGCAAGAATTGCGTGAAAGCGAGTACAAAGAACTGTTTGATGAGCGTGTTACCGATCAGTTTAATGGTTTTGTTCAAGATTGCATCTTCGAAACCGACATGGAAGTCAGGATCCCTGATCAGTATGTCAACCAAGTTGCTGAACGCCTCAGTTTGTATCAGGCCATGGATAACCTTAAAAACAAACAAGAACTCGATGCATTTAGCGAACAGCTCAAGGACCGCTTTGGACCACTTCCGAAGGAGGTAAAAGAACTTTTGTTTTCTTTTGAGCTACGTTGGTTAGCCGAATCTTTAGGTTTGGAGCGTTTGGTCCTAAAAGCCGAAAAACTGGTTGGTCATTTTATTGCCAATCCGCAGTCTCCTTTTTATGAAACCGAACAATTCCAGCGTATATTAAATCAAATATTGGCTCAACCAGCCGGTTACCGTTTGGTTCAAAAAGACGATAAATTGCGTCTTGTTATTGAGCCAATCCGCCATATCAAAGATGCTTTTCAAAAATTACAAGCACTCCAACAAGCTTGAATTTGATTCCTTGACCTACGTTAAGTAATTTTAGTGAGAACTATTGCAACTTTGCATGCAATTAGTTGTTTAATCATCAAACTTAAAATTTAAAAACATGAAAAATTTAGCAATCGGATTAGTTGGCGCTTTCGCCTTGTTTTCATTTGTAGCATCGCAGGCCGGAATGTGGTCAGTAGATGGTGCACACTCTCGTTTAGGGTTCACCATTCTCCATAACGGAATTACAAATGTTCATGGCAACTTTGGTAAGTTCACCATGGAGGTTACCACACCTAACGAAGATTTCAATGGCGCAACAATCACCCTTAATGCAGATGCGGCATCTGTAAACACTGGTATCGAAGCCCGTGACAATCACTTACGCACTGCAGATTGTTTCGAAGTTGAAAAGTACCCAAACATTACTTTTAAAAGTACTGCAGTAAAAGCGGCTAAAGTTAAAGGGACTTACACTGTAGAAGGAGACCTCACGATGCACGGCGTTACCAAAAAAGTAATTTTCAATGGTGTTCATACGGGTAACGGTAAAAACTACAAAGGAACTGAAGTTGCTGGTTTACAAATCTCTGGTGTTGTTAAGCGTTCAGAATTTGGCATGGGTGAAGTTAGCCCAGGTCTTGCTGACGAAGTGAAACTTCAGGCAGATTTAGAAATCGTCAAAAACTAAAAATAGCTATGAAAAACGCTTTGTTTTTGTTCTTGTTGTGCAGTTCGTTTTCTGTTTTTGCACAGCAATACAAGGTAGCAGAAGGCTATAAAATTGCTTTTTCGAACCCAGATGTAAGCGGAACCTTTGATGAATTGAGTTCATCAACCTTGATTTTTGACGAAGCCAAATTGGCAAGTGCTAAATTGAGTTTTAAGATTGAGGTTGCGTCTATCAATACTGGAAATGGTCTTCAAAACAAACATGCCCGCGGAGAAGAATGGTTCAACGCCGAAAAATACCCTTACATTGAATTCAATTCCACAAAAATTGAAAAAACCACTGAGGGCTTCAAAGCAACAGGCAAATTACAAATGCATGGCGTTAGCAAAGAGGTAACCATTCCATTTACTTTTTCTAAAAAAGGAAATAAAGGCACTTTTATTGCTAAATTTAGCGTAGACCGCTCTGATTACCAGGTCGGCAAGAAAAATAGTGGTGTTGCTGAAACCATTAAAATTACAGCCACCATACCCGTCATTAAAAAATAAAATTATGTTAAAGAAAACCGTTTGGGCCCTCGCATCGGGCATTTTGGCAGGAGGCGTTTCCTATGCTTATGGTGAAACCTTCGAGAAACAACTCATGGAAGATTATTCCAATGTAGTGCCTACCGCCGCCATTTTTATTTCTTGTCTAGTAGGGACCATCTTAGCCACACTTGGCCATTGGCTCCTTACTAAATTGGTGCCGATGTTTGGGGAGTTTATTTTTGCGCTTCTTTTTGCGGGTTTAACAACGGCAAGTTTAGTAGGGGTTTTAGGTTTTACATTTACCGATGACTCCAATGAACTACATCAATTTATTTTTTATGGATATGCCATGCCAATGCACTTTTTCCCGTTTCTGGCTTGGTATGTTTTCAAACCATTATTTGATAACAAATAAGCCAAATTTTGGCACAATACTTGAAAAGGATGCTTCGGCATCCTTTTTTTTTGAAAAAAACAGTCAAAAAGGACAACGAAATGCCTTGATTTACGTTAATAATAAGATGCTGCAACGCTTTTGCTTTCTGCTTTTTTATATCGGGATTTCCATCCCTGTTCTTCTGCGCGCGCAGCTCTTAACGAATAACGCATTAAATCCACAAGGATTGGTTCAGAATGTCTTATTGGGAAATGGTGTAACTGTATCCAATGTGACTTACAATGGTAGCCCTGTTGCAATTGCTCAATTTACAGCTGCAAACACAACACTCGGTATTAATAGTGGCATAGTACTAACGACAGGCACTACATTGCCCAATGGCGATGGCCCGCATGGTCCCAATGACGCCTCTGGAGCGGGTGTAGATAACAACATGGGCGGCTTCAGTTTACTTTCACAAGCCATCAACGGAACCCAAACCTACAATGCCGCTATTTTGGAGTTCGACTTCATACCTTACGCAGACACCGTCCGTTTTAAATATGTTTTTGGTTCAGATGAATACCCTGAATTTGCACCACCCAACAATACTACCTACAACGACGTCTTTGGATTCTTTATTTCGGGACCCGGAATAACAGGTTTTCAGAATATTGCCAAGTTACCAAATGGCGCGGTAGTTTCGATCAATAATGTCAACAGTATAACCAATCCTTTTTATTTTGTAAATAATGGCGATGGCAATATGGCCCCCTACAACCAAAGCCCGCAGTATATTCAATACGATGGTTTCACCAAAGTATTAGAAGCGGTTTCTCAGGTTCAGTGTGGTCAAACCTATCATTTGATTATCGCTATTGCTGATGTAGGCGACGGCCAATGGGATTCCGGAATTTTCCTTGAAGCGGCCAGTTTGTCCACACTCACACCGGTCCAAATAAGCCACACGCTTTCTCAACAAGTTTTTGCCAATCCAGACTGGATGGCCGAAGGTTGTGTGAGTGCTACCGTAACCCTGGAAAGACAAACGAATCTCAATCAGGCGCTAACAATTCCAGTTCAATTAAGTGGTACCGCAACAAATGGCGTAGACTTCAGCGGAGTGCCATCCAGCGTTACTTTTAATCCCGGGCAGACCACCATTAGTTTTACAATAAACTCTTTAACCGATGCCCTCCTTGAAGGTTTAGAAACCAGTACCCTTACTCTCCCAATTACAGACCCATGTGGTAACATCACACCGTTGGTTTTGGATTTATGGATTCAAGACAACCAGCCTATGGAATTGAATCTAAGCACCTCGGCAGTCAGTTGTCCTG
>JBJTNX010000220.1:0-8063 GCA_046074325.1 Sphingomonadales bacterium | reverse complement strand
TTCGATACACTGCTCAAGCAACTCGAAGACCTCGAACAAAAATATCCTGCGTTTGCAGATCCAAATAGCCCAACCAAACGGGTGGGAGGCGACCTCACCAAAAAATTCCAGACCCATAAGCACCGTTTCCCGATGTTGTCTTTGTCAAACTCTTACTCAGAGCAAGACATCATTGATTGGGCAGAGCGTTGCCAGAAAACACTCGGAGAAGCGTCCGAATTTGTTTGTGAACTCAAGTACGACGGCGTAGCTATCGGCATCCAATACCTCGATGGTAAGCTGCAACAGGCCCTTACAAGAGGCGACGGCGAACAAGGCGAAGATGTCACTACCAATGTGCGTACCATCCGAACGGTACCAATTGTGCTCGATAAAAGCGTTCCCGCCGATTTTGAGATTCGCGGAGAAATCTTTATGCCACAACAAAATTTTGAGGCACTCAACGCCTTGCGTGAGGCCCAAGGCGAGCCGCTTTTTGCCAATCCCCGCAACACCGCGTCTGGCACGCTGAAGCTCCTAGATTCCAAAGAAGTGGCCAAGCGCGGCCTCGATTGTTATCTCTACGGCGTCTACGGTCTAAAATCCGAGGCGCTTGGCCATTACCAAGCCGTTATGTTGGCCAGAGAATGGGGTTTTAAAGTGCCAGACCCATCCAAACGCATGATCGAAAAAACAAACAGCATTGCAGGTATCATGGATTTTATTCATTACTGGGATCAGCAGCGTAGCCAGCTTCCGTTTGACATCGATGGCGTCGTTCTAAAGGTAAATTCTTATGAGCAGCAAGACCTGCTCGGACTCACCGCCAAATCACCACGCTGGGCCATTGCCTACAAATTCAAGACCCAGCAAGTCGAAACACTTTTGGAGTCGGTTAGTTTCCAGGTCGGCCGCACTGGCGCCATTACACCCGTAGCCAACCTAACGCCTGTTCAATTGGGCGGTACAACCGTCAAACGCGCCTCTTTGCACAACGCAGATCAAATACTAAAACTCGATTTGTGTGAGCTCGACACCGTTCAGGTCGAAAAAGGCGGTGAAATCATTCCTAAAATTGTGGGTGTCAATTTAGCGCGGCGCCAGCGTCAGCAACGCATTGTATTTATTGAGCACTGCCCCGAGTGCGGCACGCACCTCGCTCGTCAAGAAGGCGAGGCCCAACATTACTGCCCGAACGAGACCACCTGCAGGCCACAGGTGACCGGCAAGATCATGCATTTTATCAGTAGAAAAGCACTGAATATCGATGGTTTAGGTGAAGAGACAGTTGAATTAATGTATTCTAAAAACCTGATTAAAAACCCATTAGATTTATATTACCTTACTTTTGATCAGTTGCTCACTTTAGAGCGCATGGCCGAAAAATCGGCCAATAACCTCTTGCAATCTATTGCGGCCTCTAAAGAAGTGCCTTTCGAACGGGTCTTGTTTGGACTCGGTATTCGCTTTGTCGGCGAAACCGTGGCTAAAAAATTAGCACAAGCTTTCGGTACCATTTCGCATTTAGCGAAGGCCAATCTTGAAGAGCTGTTGCTTGTCGATGAAATCGGTGACAAAATTGCCCAATCGATTTTGGCTTATTTTCAAAAAGAAGAAAATCTTCAGCTTGTAGAAGGGCTACAAGAAAGGGGTCTGCAATTCGAATGCGCTCAAAAAACGCTCGATTCTACCATTTTGGAAGGCAAAACTTGTGTCATTTCAGGTACCTTCGAGACCTTCAGCCGCGACGAACTCAAAGAACTCATCGAGCGAAATGGCGGTAAATTAGGCTCTTCTGTATCGGCCAAAACACATTTTTTAATAGCCGGTGCCAATATGGGGCCCTCCAAATTGCAAAAAGCTACAGACTTAGGTGTAACTTTGTTAACAGAAAATGAATTTATCCAATTGATATCACAGTGAGTACAACCAGTATTTGGAAACAGACCAACAGCATCGTTCTCTTTTGGGATTACCAAGACGACGCCCAAATGCGTGCGTTTGTCAAGGCAGTTGATCAATTTTTAGCGCTCAAAAAATTCAGTCACGCCCTCATTGTGGTGTCGGTGCCTAAAGAACTCGATAAAAAGAACTTGCCACCGCATTTTTTGATTTACTACAACTCACCGGCCGATTACTCCATGTTTGGTAAACTCAAAGATGTACAGCTAGAAGCCGAGCTTCATAAAAACTATGATTTACTGATCTGGAACGGTAGTCTTCAGACCAAGTTTTTTCCGTTGCTTCAACAAACCAACATCCGTAGGCGTTTGCTCCTCAATGCCGAACACCCTCAGTTTGACCTCCAAATTGCAAGTGCACAAACAGAGGCCACTGCCCAACTTCAATACATCCATCAAACCCTAGAAAAAATAGCCCAATGAATATTTTTAAAGGCTCAGGCGTCGCTTTAGTGACGCCGTTTCAACAAGACGCTCGCATCGATTTTACAGCCCTCAAGCAATTGGTGCAGTTGCAACTCGACGGCGGCACCGACTTTTTGGTCGTACAAGGAACTACAGGAGAGTCTCCAACGCTCTCTGCCGATGAAAAAAGACAAGTTCTGGATACAGTCTTGGAAGTCAACAACGGCAAACTGCCCATTGTGTATGGCATTGGTGGTAATAATACGGCTGCTTTGGAAGCCAATTTTAAGCACTTGCCCAAAGGTGTCGACGGCATTTTATCCGTATCACCTTACTACAACAAACCCATTCAAAAAGGAATAGTCGCGCATTTCAAGGCTGTGGCCTCCTATACCGACTTACCCATCATTCTATACAACGTTCCCGGCAGAACAGGCTCCAACATGAGCGTAGAAACGACGCTCGAATTGTCTGAGCTGTCCAATGTGGTAGCTGTCAAAGAAGCTTCGGGCAATATGGAGCAAATCATGGATATCATTCGCCAGCGCAAACCCAATTTTGGTGTTCTTTCCGGAGACGACAACCTCACCATGCCGCTCATTGCCGCTGGTGCGGATGGCGTTATTTCCGTGGTTGCCAATGCTTTCCCTGAAAGATTTTCGCAAATGGTTCATGCCGCTATGTCCGGAGATTTAGCCCTTGCAAAAGCAGCACACTACGACCTCTTTGCCGTCACCAAAATGTTTTTTGAAGAAGGAAACCCTGGCGGCGTTAAAGTCGCTTTGGCACACCGAGGCCTCATGCAAGAAACCATGCGCCTGCCCCTTTTTCCAGTTTCAGACGGCCTGCGTACACGCATTCAGGCCGAAACCAAAAGAATTCTTGCAACTCAATAAGCCATGCGGTTTTTGGGTTTGATCGTCATTACTTGCCATTTCTTGTGTGCTTGTTCTTTGAATACGCCTCAAAGAAGAGCGGTCAAAACACAAAAAAACAAGTCAGTAACAGCCGAAAAGCCCAATCAGATAGCAGGGCTTGCTGCTTACACCGATGTTCAGCGCTTGGCCCCAGACATTCAAGTTGAACTCAAGTATGCAACTGCCAATAACTTTTTAAACCAACGGCTGTATTTCAGCATCGATCGGGCTTATTTGCAGCCAGATGTGGCCGAGCGTTTGGCCAGGGTGCAAAAAGCACTCAGCCAAAAACACCCGGGCTATCACCTGTGCATTTACGATGCACTTAGGCCTGTATCCGTACAACAAAAAATGTGGGATGCCCTCGATTCTTTGCCACCGGTAGAACGCGCCAAATTTGTATCGAACCCCAAAAACCTGAGTTTGCACAACATGGGCGCCGCCATAGACCTCACACTGACCGATCCAAATGGCAAACCCCTAGACATGGGTGCCGGTTTTGACGACATCCGAAAAATCGCATATCCTTGCCTCGAGGACTCTTTTTTAAGAACGGGCCAGCTTACTGCTGCGCAAATCCAGAACCGCTTGCTGTTGCGCAACGCCATGCAGGCCCAAGGTTTTAGACAACTACCCACCGAATGGTGGCATTTCAATGCGTGTAGTAGGCCAGAGGCCAAGCGCAAGTATAAAGTACTTTACACAGAACCCTAATACAATTACAATTATGAAATCAATTTTACTTTCTGTCCTCGGATTATTGATAGGCGCGCTCACCAATGGCCTCATTGTGCAACTCGGTACTTCTTTGGTCAAAGCACCAAAAGGTTTTGATATGAGTACCCCAGAAGGTTTGGCCAAAGCCATGCCACATATGGGCTTTGAACATTTCGCTTTTCCCTTTTTAGCACACGCAATTGGCACCTTGGTAGGTGCTTATTTTGTGACGCGCGTTCGGGTCAACAGACCGCTGGTGAATGCCATGGCTATTGGTTTTGCTTTTCTTGCGGGCGGCATCATGATGGTCCTGACGCTACCACAAACACCGCTTTGGTTTCTATTACTGGATTTGCTTGTCGCTTATCTACCAATGGCTTACCTCGGATATAAACTTGGCTACATTGGTGTTACTCAATCGGGCCCTGCTGAAAAATAAGCCTTCCTGGTCGGGTATAGGGTATAAAGTACTTGAAATCTAGGCCAAAACCAGAGGCATTGACATCGCCGAAAGCCGCTTGCTTGAAATTTTCGTACTGGTATCTAGAGAGCAGCACAAAAGCGGGTTGCAACTGTACAAATGCGGTTGCGCCTAAGTAAAATACGCCTGCTTTTTTATTCCGGTACTCAAAACCGATGCTGGTTCGGATGTCAAAACCCACTTTTTTATTGATATCAACGAGTCCAACTTGTCTGAACTCGTGTTTGTCGTAGGGGTTGACATACGTCGCCACACTCGTGGGTTTGTACAGCACGGCGCCACCCAAAGCGGCATTGGCGTATATGGAACGACTCAGTTGGATGCCGATATTGCCCTGAATGGGAATTTCAAACTGAACAAAGCGCAGGCGTTGGTCAACGGTAAGGGCGCTGTCAGTTCGCGTGCTTTGGATCTGAAAATTGCGCTGGGTATAGTACAAACCTGTTTCTATGGAAATCAGGTCGGTAATGCCGTAACGGAGCATGCCGCCGTAGGTGTAGCCGTCTTGCGGGGTAATGCTGGTTTGCAAAACGCTGTCGCTGAATTTTTGGGTGCCCGATTGCATTTGTTGCATCGGTAGGATATGCCTGTAATGTAGGCCAAAAAAATTGGGTTTCCCTAGTTGGTTGTAGGCCTGTGCTAAAGCGAAGAAAGGAAAGAGAAGAAAAAATACAAGCAGAATGCGCATACACAAAGTAACGAAAATTCGGATTAGAAAGGGTGTTACTGCGTTAGCCAGGTGCAGTTGTATTCAAGTGGTTTGCGGTGTTGGTTCTCAGGCCAATCTATAGCGGGGTAACCAATATAAAACAAACCAAGACATTTGTCTTTTTGCTTTAAACCAAGAAAATCATTCATTTGATGACTATAAATGAGTTTCGGAGTGGACCAAAAGCCACCCAAACCATAGGCTGTGCAGCTCAGGTGTAAATTTTGAATGGCACAGGCCACTGCTTCAATTTCTTCAATTTCAGGAATTTTCTCGCTTTCTTGGCGCTCCATACTCACGGCAATTACCACGGAAGCTTGTAAAGGGCGGCGCAGCATTTTGGCCAGTTTGGCATCGTTTTGTTGGTCTGGTGGCGTCAACTTGAGGTAAGTCTCGCCTAAAAAAGAACTGAGGCGTTGGCGTGCGTCTTCCATAAAGACATGAAAACGCCATGGTTGGGTGTTGCCGTGCGTAGGCGCCCATTGCGCATTATTGAGCAAAAGTTCAATTTGTTCTTTATGTACCTTTCTTTCCGAAAATTGTTCGGGGTAAATGGTGCGTCTGGACCGGATCAGTTCGTTGATTTCAGAAAGATTGAAGCGCATAGACAGAGTTTAGTTGCAAAATTAGAATTTAGTATCTTAGGTGTGTATTTTAACACTAATTTCTTTTTCTTGTTTCGATTTTATTCTCTTTTGCTTTTTATCGGTTTAACGGCCCCATTTTTAGCTCAATTCTCGCCTTCTGGTTTTCAAACCAAACTGAGCGGAGAAGACATTACCTATTTTTCGCCGTTCAGATCCTTTGCCAACCAAGCCTTGCTGACGCGTTGCAATGGGGTTTCACCCATCGAATGGGAGGCGCAGCAGCCGATCGTTCAAGATGGAGCAAGCCATTACCAATTTCTGATTGGGTTTTCTAACGGTACCAGCGGTGGAGACCGTCTTTTTGATGTCTATTTAAACGACAGCCTGTTATTTACTTTCGAGACCAAAAAAAGTTGGGTTCAACAAGAGCTCACTGTTCATGCTTGTAATTTTGCGCCGCGCGCGCATTACCGCTTTACCCTCCTAGAAAAAGACATCAACAGGGACATGTTCGGATACCTCGAATTAGAATTACCTCATAAACGAATTCAAAAAAGTCATTTTAAAATAGTTGGTCGCGACATGCAAAGCCGAGATTGGCTGATGGTTTTTAAATACCAAGAGAAATTTGACTTTGCTGCAACGGCAAGTAATTTGGTGCTGCGAGAAACCCAAATGCGTCCGCTCAATTTGGAGTGCGTCATCCCGGCAGGAATAGATAGCCTGGTTCTTGAATCGCCCTTTTTGAAGTTCGGAATACATGTAGAGGAAGGATATCAAACTTTTGCACTTGCGGCTTATCCAAAGGATTTTGCTGGTCAGGATACGCTATTCATTCACCTCTATAAAAATGGGAAGAGAGCCGAAACGAAACCTGTGGTTATTGAGGTGCACCCCACCAAAAACCTGGCGTTCCATATTATTCATCACTCACACAACGACATCGGTTATTCACATTTGCAAACCGAAGTAGCGAAGATCCAAACCGAAAACATTCGGGCCGCCCTGCGCTGGATTGCAAAGGGTTCTGTAGGCGGCCAAAAGCCCATCTGGCATATCGAGAGTTTGTGGGCGGTGGAAAACTTCTTGAAAGTGGCCAGTGCGGCAGAGGAAGCGGCTTTTGTTGCCGCAGTAAAAAATGGCCAATTGGTACTCTCGGCCAATTATGCCAATTGTCTCACCGGCCTTATGCGCCCTGAGGAATTCAGTTGGCTAACGGCCTACGCCAAGGAACTGGAAACAACATATGGTTTGAGGATTTCAAATGCAATGGTCACCGATATTCCCGGACAGAGCTACGCTGCGTTTGAAGCGTATACCCAACAACAGATCCCGTATTTGTCTTTGGGGCCCAATTATGTTCAGAACCTACCGGACCACGGCGACCGCGTAGGTGGTGTGGTCAATGAAACCGGCGATAGGCCGTTTTTGTGGCATCCCATAGCAGATTCGAGTCAAAAATTATTCGTCTGGACGGCCGGTAAAGGTTACTCGTATTTTCATAACGTGGCGGCAGGGCAGCAGTTTTTTGAATGGGAAAAGCGCATTTCTGCCTATACGCACGAGCTGGAAAACTACCCTTATGAATTGGTTCAACTGCGCTACACCAAAAATGCCGACAACGGGCCGGTAGACACCTTGCTTTGTCAGTTTGTCAATGACTGGAACCTCAAATACAGTTCGCCACAATTGCAAATTTCGAATTTAGATACCCTATTCAATGATTTTCTAAATACTTACCAAACGGCTTTACCTCTCGTGAGCGGCGAAATCAGTCCCTATTGGGAAGACGGCGCTTACTCCACAGCTGCCGAAGAAATTCAGGCGCGTCGTTTGGTCAAGCAAGTCATTGATTGGGAAGCACAATTAAGCACCGACCAAAAACAACAATTTCATGCCCAACTGCGCGAAATTCACCGCAACCTGATTTTATTCCACGAGCACACCTGGGGGGCTTGGTGCAGCATCTCAGCGCCAGACACCTATTTCACCACCGAGCAATGGCGCATCAAAAAAGCCTTTTTGGATTCTGCACAGGCGCAGTACTACCGATTGGAAAAGCGCTTTGAAAATCCTTATAAATGCAAAAAACCCATTGAAGGAAGTTTTAAAATCATTTGGTCTTCGGCAAATTCAGGGATTGAATCCTTGAAATACAAAGATCAGGAGTTACTGCGCAAAGACACACCAGGGCTAGGTGCTTGTATTTATAGTTTGGGACTTGCTCCTCAGGTTAACGATGTTTTAAAAGTAAATAGGATAGATTCAATAAAAGGCTTGCAAACCATTACAAATCCCAACCTCAAT
>JBJTNX010000219.1:0-3395 GCA_046074325.1 Sphingomonadales bacterium | reverse complement strand
CTGTTGCTAGAGCCAATCAACTAGTTGAATACTGCCAAAACAAACTGCAGCAAACCGAGACAGAGATTCAAAAAATCGTTAAAAAACAAGCATAAAGATGTCAATTACTAAAATCCTTATCGGTTCAGCTATTGTACTGGTGTTATTGGGCCTCACGTATAAATTTTTTGGCGGCCCTAGAAAAGACAACGTAACTGCAGCTCAAATTGAGGCAGACTCTTTGCGAACGGTGCTCAGAGAAACACAACAAAAACTCAATGAAGCCGAACAAAAATCGTCGAAAAAAGACCTTACACCACCTTTAACCTTAGAACAGCAACAAGCCAAATTAGAACGCGCCTTGTTGGTTAAAGAAATGAATGCGCCATTAGAGCAACTTACCATCGATTACGAACATACGTATAGATGGTTTGCCGGAAAAGAGGAATATTATGGCCATATTCAGAATCTAGCAAAGTATGCCACATTCATGAACTTTGAAATCCGCGTGACTTTTTTATCAGAAACAAAAACAGCACTTGGGTCGCGTGTTTTCACGATTTATAAATATTGTGCGCCAGGCCAAGCCCTTCCTTTTAAAATTCAAGCCGAGGCCCCTTCTGGGTATAAATACCATCGTGTAGAGATCATCCGAGCAGTTCCTTATGAATCAGATGAAGTAGGAGACGACGGCGAAATCGTCAATTAATTGAGTTGCGATATTCACAATTTAAGATTTTCTACTTGTGATATCAAGTTGGGCTAGAAGACCTTGGCATTGTACATTTGATGCAAATGAATGCCATGTATTTCAAAACTCTTGCTTTTTATTTGACCGTTAGCTGTTTCATTTCGAATCCATTTTTTGCGCAGCAATTAGACCCAATTCATTATCCACCGGAGTCTGAGTGGGAATACCTCAAAACAAAAAATACAGACTCACTCATTCAAGTAATGAAGTTCTATTTCTTGTCCAATGATACGCTTTTTTACAGAGAAGCGCGGAGTCAACTTGTCGTCAAGACTTCCTTAAAAGATCTTCAACGACCAACTTTCTATTTGGGTCAAGATTTTGCTTTTGCCAATCGATTTTATGGACCAGGTGGCGCAACCGCCAGTAGAACCTCAAAAAACGAAAAGCTTGACCGCTTCTATTATTACTATCTGAATTCGCCTGAGTTGAAATTCAACAAGGAGGCACCCAAATCGGAACCAAAAGCGCAAGAAATCGAATTAGTTGATACAACAATGGAACGCTCAGGTCCACCGGCGGTTGAAGATTTCATTCAAAAAAGCAGTCCAAATTCTGCATTGCGCCCGCAAATTGTATTAAAAAATGGCGGCATCCTTTATCCAGAGCAATTTTATTTCCTTTCTGATGGCCAACTTTATTTCGGGAACGGAATTCGAGAAAATGTATTTAAGGTAGATACCATTGCAGTAGCCGCTGTCATTGGAATTGAAGTGGGGGAAAATCTCAGATTGATGTCTGGTAAAAAATACGTGAAGCGTGGACGAGGTTTAGTGGCATTAGGTGTATATCTCGGAGCAATCAATATCGGAATAGTTGCAAGTGCCATGGTTAACGAATACAGTCAAGGCATGGCCGTATTCACCTCTATTCCTACAGCTATTGTTTACTATCAACTGATTGCGAAAGGCACCAAGCGCATTCAAAATTACAAACGTTTTAAGTATGCAAAATATGTTCAAATTCGATAGGATATTAGTCAATTCCATTTTTTGGATTTTAATATCGAGTGCAAGTATTGCCCAACAGAATAATCCGAATCTCAACGTTGATTCTTTTCCCAAATTTCAGTCCGATGAAGCCGGTTTTATTACAAAAACGGGGTGTAAAATTATCCCATCTGCCTATTATTGTCTGTCCGACGGTCGCTATTATTTTGCAGTCGGCGCTAAGAAAAATTTCTTATTCTTAGATACTGCTGAGGTTCTGAGCTATCAAAATTTAGACTTAGGTATGGACCAAAGATTTGCCCAGAAAAAAGGAGTCGGGTTCGGAAGACGTTTATGGTTAGGGACTGTGATTGTTGGTGGACCAGTTCTAGTGCTTATGGGGGCCGGGGGTGTATTATTTTTGGGTTATGAAATATTGGATATTGGTAGCACAGGTGCTGCTATTGGTGTATGGTTTGCATCGGGCTTGGCAATGGGAACCACCATTTTTTATAAAGTACTGAAGTCGGCATTTATAAACGTCCGCGAACACAACGCTTATAAAAAAGCGGTGCATTATAAGTGTTTATAGTTCATACAAAACATGATGACTTTCAAATTAATCTTCGTATTTGTTCTTATTTCGAGCACTGCTTTCGCTCAACAGCGCAATCCGATTGACTATCCTTCCTCTGATAAATGGCATGACTTACCACTCATTGGTAATGACACCATCATCAAATGCATGAAGTATTATTTTTTATCTAATGATACCATTTTTTTTCGCGAAGCAAAATCCGAGGCAATCTATAAATTGGCACTTTCCGAAATAAGTCAGACGGATATCTATTATGGCAAAGATTTACAGTTTAATACACAAAGCAATATTTCTTTGCCACGAAAAAAAAAATGGTGATTTAAAAGGTCAAAATACGGAGCGCTATTTGGCCTACTACCAACAGGCCATCCCAGTGAAATACACAAAACAAGTTCTTGCAAAAAGTGAAATCAATCCTATCGAAACGAAACCTGAATCTTCTACCATTGCCAATCTTGCAGAACCGTCCTCAAGTCAAATGATCTTACCTGATTCTTTGCCAAAGTTTTTAGCAAATGAGGAAGGGTTTATTACCAAGGAGGGTTGTAAGGTGCTGACATACGAATATATTGGTTGGTCAGACAGTCGTTATTATTTTTCAGTAGGAAGCAAAAAACAATTTTTTTACTTGGATACAAATGAGGTATTATATGTTCACGCGTTGAATTTAGCAAAGCAATACCACCTAGACAACAAATGGGCACCGCGTTTTTGGTCGGCAAGTTGGCGTGCTGCAGTAGTTGTTTGTGGCCCGATACTTATTGCTGGTATGGCATCTGTGGTAGGTTATGGTTCCTCTAGCGCGGGGGCAATGGTAGGAACAGGGGCAATCGGACTAGGCTTCTTTGTTTTGGTTGCCCAAGATGCATTCAAACGCGCCAAACGTGCTAAGGCGCATAAAAAAGCCCAACATTATGTGTGTATTTAGTTTAAATTTTTTCAATAGACAGATAGTCGGAATCATTCTAGGATTGCTATTGTATTCAAATGTCGGTTTGGCCCAACAGTACAATCCGAGTAACAACGTCGACTCCTTGCCCAAATTTTATGTGTATGAAGCGGGCTTTATTACCAAATCAGGCTGCAAAATTATCCCATCTGCCTATTATTGTTTGTCTGATGGACGTTATTATTTTGC
>JBJTNX010000218.1:0-6504 GCA_046074325.1 Sphingomonadales bacterium | reverse complement strand
AGTAAGCATCCTGTCCGAAGCGTTATTTACCTCGTGGTAACGTTCTTTTTCATCACCTCGATGTACATCATGATGAACGCCCAATTTTTAGCAATTGTCAATATGATTGTTTATGCAGGGGCCATTATGGTTTTATTCCTTTTTGTATTGATGTTACTCAATCTCAACAAAGAAGTAGAACCCACTACCACCAGAGGTGCACAATTTGCTGCTTTTATTGCAGGTGGATCTTTATTTCTGGTGCTCATCACCGCGCTCAAAGAAACGCTTATTTTGGGTCAATCTTATCGCCAACAAGACAGCCAAATTGGTTTGGTCAAAGAACTAGGTCATTTACTTTTTACCAAATATGTGGTCGCATTTGAATTGACCTCCATTTTATTTATTGCCGCAATGGTCGGGGCAATCCTTTTGGCCAAACGCGAAAAACAAATCATCGAATAACATGCAAGCAGCCTCTAGCATCGGGACTTCTCTCGACTTCTATTTATTTGTGTCTTTTGCCCTCTTCACTATTGGGGCAATTGGCGCCATGACGCGCAAAAACATGATTGTACTCCTTATGTGCATCGAACTGATGCTCAATGCGGTCAATCTCATGCTCGTTACTTTTTCAACGTACTACGGTAATGGCGATGCGCAAATTTTTGTCTTTTTTACCATGGTGGTAGCTGCCGCCGAGGCAACTGTCGGACTTTCCATTATCATTATGGCTTACCGCAACCTCAAGTCTATCGATATTGACATGTACAACCAACTTAAAAACTAATCATGGCTAAAGACCTGACTCTTTTATTCATACTTGCCCTGCCACTCATCGGCTTCGCCATCAATGGCGTATTCGGGAAAAAATTGCCAAAGGCGTTTGTAGGCGGACTTGCTACCGGTGTGGTTTTTATCGCCTTTTTATTGGCCACCACCCTTTTTTCTGGATTGCACGGCACCCAAATTGTGAAACTGTTCAATATAATAGATTTCGATGGCTTGCGCATCAATGCCTCTTTTCAAATTGATGCCCTTTCCATTTGGATGACACTCATCATTACCGGAATCGGCTCCCTGATACACCTGTTTTCTATGGGATACATGAGCCATGACGAAGGATACCATAAGTTTTTTACCTACCTGAACTTGTTTATTTTTTCGATGCTCATACTGGTATTGGGTTCCAATTACTTTGTGCTCTTTTTTGGTTGGGAAGGCGTCGGGATGTGCTCTTATTTGCTCATTAGTTTTCATTACAACGATGCGCAAAAAGGTGAGGCAAATAGTTTAGCTGGGCGCAAAGCATTTATCATGAACCGTATTGGTGACGTCGGTCTTTTATTGGCTCTTTTTATGCTCATCGGCCAATTTCAAACACTGGAGTTTCTTCAAATCGGTAAGGCCGTACAAAACAACGCCATTTTACAAGGTGGGGCACTCTTCTTTATTACCTTGTGTTTATTCATTGCCGCAACCGGAAAAAGCGCGCAAATCCCATTGTTTACTTGGCTTCCTGATGCCATGGCCGGACCAACACCAGTTTCGGCACTCATTCACGCCGCAACAATGGTAACTGCTGGTATTTACCTCACTGTTCGTTCTAATTTCCTTTTTGAGTTGGCCCCAGCTACCAAAGACATTATCTTGTACATTGGTTTGGCAACCACCCTTCTAGCGGCATTTATGGCGCTCAGACAAAACGACATCAAAAAAGTGCTGGCCTACTCTACAGTTTCTCAGTTGGGCCTCATGTTTGTAGCGCTCGGATTTGGCGCTTACAGCGTTGCTTTGTTTCATGTAACTACACACGCTTTCTTTAAAGCACTACTGTTCTTGGGCTCTGGCTCTGTAATTCACGGCATGCACGAAGAACAAGACATTCGAAAAATGGGTGGCTTGGCCAAACTAATGCCCGTAACTCATTTTACATTTTTGATCGGCACTATGGCCATTTCAGGAATTCCATTTTTGTCCGGATTTTTCTCCAAAGATGAAATCATGGCACAAGCCCTGCATCACAATCCTGTCGTTTATGCCATTTTAGTACTCGCCGTGACCATGACAGCCGTTTATATGTTCCGACTTTACTTTCTTACCTTCCACGGAGCCTTCCGCGGTGGCGATGCGCTCAAAAGTAAAGTTCATGAGAGCGGTTTGTCCATGACCCTTCCGCTTGTTGTATTGGCTGTGCTTTCTGTTTTTGGCGGCTTGCTCAATTTACCAGGCTTGTTTTTCAAGAATGCCGCACATTGGTTTGACCATTACCTGAGTCATGGTACTTTTGGTTTAGATCAAGTACACAATGCCCACCTTTCGTTCACCACTTCTTTGTCCCTTATGGTGTTCGCCAGTGCCATTGCTATTGGCGCGTTGGTATGGGCCTACCTTACTTACGCCAAAAAAGGCAATACGGCAAAAGCCGATGAGGCACAAAATGGCTGGGAACGCCTAGCGGCGCAAAAACTATACGTGGATGAAATCTACAACGGTGTTTTTGTCAAGCCGTTGCTTGCTCTTTCTGATTTTGTTGGAAAAATCATTGACATTCAAATGCTCCGCAATGGCGTTTATGCGCTTGCTGACGGCGTGCTTAATACAGCCAACCTCAGCCGCAAATGGCAAACAGGTTTCTTGAGTAGTTATCTATTCTGGATGGTTTTTGGTCTGATCATTTTTGTTGCATATTATATTTTAAAACTTTCGGTTTGGCACTAATTCTTTTACCCCTCATTTTTAGCGTTATTGCTTGGTTGGTACCAAGTAAGCTCACACGTATTTTTGGCTTGATTTCAACAATGAGTACGCTCACTTTGAGTGCAGTCTACTTGTCTTATTTCAACGCCAATGAGCCTCTTTTAATTGACCTTGGCTTGCGTTTTGTCCGATTCTCTATTGATAGTTTAGGGTTTACCATGATCCTCTTGACCAACGCCGTTTTCTTTTTGGTCTTTTTGAGCAATTTCAAAAATGAACTCATTCATGATAAACGCTTTTCGGCACTGGCTTTACTCATGCAGTTTGGCTTGTTGGGTGTTTTCACCACCAATACCATTCTTGGTTTTTACCTATTTTGGGAATTGACTCTCTTGCCTATTTTCCTCATTTTATATTGGTTTGGCAGCTTTGAAAAACCGCGTGCGCTACTACAATTCTTTTTGTATACCTTGCTCGGGTCTTTGGCTATGTTAATAGCCGTTATTGGCCTGATGCATGCCACCAATCAGCAAACTTATGAAGGGTTACTTAGTGCCGACCTCAACGCACTTGGCAATACAAGTACCTTATTGATGGGTGGTTTTTTATTGGCTTTTGCCGTTAAAATTCCATTGTTCCCATTCCATACTTGGCAAGCTGAAACCTATACCAAAGCCCCTGTTGCGGGCACCATGTTACTTTCTGCAATTATGCTCAAAATGGCCTTGTTCGGTTTATTGAAATGGGTACTTCCTATTTTCAACGGAATTGCTACTGATTTTTGGCGTTGGCCAGTTATTACTTTGGGCCTGATCGGTATTATTTACGGAGCAGTCATTGCCATTCGCCAAAATAACCTCAAGACCCTATTTGCTTACGCTTCCTTGAGCCACCTAGGCCTAATTGCAGCGGCGCTCATGTTACAAAACGCAAACACCAATCAGATCGCTGTTGTTCAGATTGTCAATCACAGTATTGTATCTATAGGCTTATTCTTAGCTGCAGGTATTATCGAACAACGCCTTGGCACGTCAGAATTAACAGGCATTAGCGGTATCGCAAAAGTGGCACCTCGTTTTGCATTGTGGTTTGGTGTACTTACATTTATTTCTTTGTCGGTGCCATTTACAGCCGGCTTTATTGGCGAGTTCTTTCTGATTAAAGATCTTTTTGCTGCACACAACTTAACTGGTGTTTTAGCGAGTACAACGCTTATTTTAGGAGCAGTTTATATGCTCAGAGCCTACCAAGCACCCATGTTTGGACCAACCAAAGTATCCGGCTTTGAAGACCTACATTGGTCAGAAATCACCGTTTTTGCTATTCTTTCTATTGCAGCTATTTACCTAGGTTTGTCACCTCAATGCCTTACAGATTTTGTTGCACATAGTCTTTCTCAACCTACCCTTTAATTTATATCATGGATAGTATTGTCATTCTTTTTATTAGTGGACTACTCGGTTTATTTGTAGGCCTGCGCCGACAACCGCTCATTTCTTTGGTAATTTCAAGTCTTGGACTTACCGGAGCAGCACTTGCCGCCTACTTCCGAGGCCAGTACACATCGCCATTGGCATCTTATACGGCTTATATTCCAACGCAAAGTGCGGTCATTATTTTGCTCTGTGTGGTTACCCTACTTGCTATTTGGGGTGGTTACCAACGCTACCGCCAAGAAAACGAACACACCGGAGACTACCTCAGTCTGGTTCTTTTCTCTTTGTGTGGCGCCATCATGATGGCACAACCTAATGATCTCATGCTTTTCTTCATTGGATTAGAAATTCTCTCCATTCCAATTTACGTTTTGGTTGGCATTGAAAAAGGCAGTGCGCTTTCAGCCGAAGCCGCTGTTAAATACTTTTTTACGGGATCTTTTGCCTCTGCCATTTTGCTCTTTGGCATCGCACTACTATACGGCGCAACCGGTAGTTTTCAGTTGGTAGAAATTCAATCTAATCTTGCCATTGGCATTTGGCAAAGCCCTATGGCCATGATCGGCAGTCTTTTTCTACTTGCTGGTTTTGCCTTTAAAATTGGTGCTGTTCCGTTTCATTTTTGGGGACCAGATGTCTACCAAGGTGCCTCGAATGCCGTGCTGATGTATATGTCTACGGTTGTTAAAATCGCAGGGATTTATTCCATAGTAAATGTTTTTGGTCAGCTGTTTAGGGATTCTTATTTCTTTTGGATTGACCTCATCAGTCTTCTCATTATACTTTCCATGTTTTATGGGTACATCACAGCATGGAAACAAACTTCATTCAAAAGACTCATTGCCTATTCATCTATTGCCAATGCAGGCCTTATGCTTTTTGCGTTAGCAGATATACACAACAGCAATATCTTTTTATTTGTAGCTGCATATGCTTTTGCGACCATTCCGTTAGTCGTCATCAATCAGTTTGCCAATAATAGTTCTGATGACCTGAATTCTTGGGAAAGCATCGGTTGGAAAAACCCTCTTGTTGGCGTGTCACTTGTTTTATCCTTATTTTCTTTGGCAGGTATTCCACCACTAGCCGGATTTTTTGGTAAATTTTCGTTATTGTGGTCGGCAGTACCTCACATTCCTTACACCGCTGTTTTGGCTTTAATAGCATCTGTCATTGGTGCTTTTGTATATCTGCGTTTATTGTTATTGGCGCTCAAAAAGCCAACAGTACAAGTAAAACAAGCCTTAACTATTGAGCAAACATTTGTTTTACTACTGACCTCTATTGGTAGTATCGCCGCTATGTATTTTATTTGATGCATCGGTACAACTTTTTAAGGCCTTCAATCGTCTTTAGGCCGCATGTTGTCTGACTCTACACTGTACGCAAATCTGATACAAAAGTGTATCCAAAGGGATGCAAGGGCTCAAAAAGCGCTTTATGACTTGTTCGCGCCAGCCATGTTCAAGATTTGCTTGCGCTATGCACCCGACTACAACACCGCTCAAGACATTTTTCAAGATGCATTTGTGAAGGTCTTTGAAAACTTAAATAAGATCAAACAGGCCAGTCATTTGCCCGGGTGGGTTAAACGTGTTTTTGTATATACGGCTATTGATGCAATCAGAACCACCGCCAAATTCCGACAACATATTGCCATAGACAACGCGGTTCAAATAGAACACCCTTCATTTGGAATCGAAACAGATCTAGCCACTGCAGACATCGTAAACCTAGTTCAGCAATTGCCAACGCGTTCAAGAATGGTATTTAATTTGTATGTAATGGAAGGTTTTGCGCACAAAGAAATTGCAGAAATGTTATCAATAACGGAGGGAACCTCCAAATCACAATTATTTGAAGCAAAAAAAGCATTGCAAAAAGCATTGAAGCAACAAGAAAAAATGTTTGGCTAAATGAACCAACTCGACGACTTCGAAAAACAACTGCGAGACCAACTCAAAGGTCATGTGGCACCTGAACCACTCATGTGGTCTAGGCTGACAGACGCGTTGAGCAGCGTCAAGCCCTGGTATGCCAAAAGTATTTTCAAATATAGTCTTACTGCACTCACCTCCTTGACCATTGGCGCTTACGCCTCCTATTTTTACTTCGAACAAAAGGGGTCCGCCAAAGCGCAAATCAATATTGCTCAAGACCGCACCAAACAACAAGATTTATCTTCGACGCAAGTTCCAAAGCGCACCGATGAAAGGATGACTGCATTAGACGAGCAAAGCACACCTCAAATAAGTACCTCCGCATTTACTTCAACAAAAAGGATACTTTTAGAAGATGCACCTCCATTTTTTGCACAACCATTAACTGAACAATTTACAGAACAAAAAGCGATTGATGCCGAATCGGTATGGTTGCCGATTGGCAAACG
>JBJTNX010000217.1:0-3161 GCA_046074325.1 Sphingomonadales bacterium | reverse complement strand
ATCTCGGGAAATTCTGGGTAGACAGCATTACCCACGATATCGCTGCACTTGAGTACATTCTGAAATTGCAAGGTTCAAAAAGAGTTTGTTTGGGCAGTGACTATCCCTTCCCGCTCGGCGACCTCGAGATCGGAAAATTCATAGAAGAGAGTCAGCTGAGCCTTGAAGTAAAAGAAGACATCTTTTGCAATGCCACCCTTGAGTGGTTGCAATTAGACAAACAACTGTTTTTGTAGTTAATCAATCTCATACTTTAGACGAATCGTCACATTCGCTGTTTTACGTCTAGAGCTGGTGTTAAAACTACCGCCCCATTCGTAGTCTTCAGAGGAATTTTCTGCAGTAATCTGAAAGACACCCATATCGGCATTTTTAAGTTTACCAAGACTTCCACCTCCGTTTTCTGCAATTTTTTCAGCACGCTGACGGGCATCTTTGGTGGCGGCCTCAATCATTTTGAGTTTTAATTGCGCCAACTTTGTGTAGTAATATTCAGGTGCCTCTGAGTTCAATTCGATGCCGGCATCAATCAGTTCTGAGACCTGACGAGAGGTTTGCTCCACGACATTCACCTTTTTTGAACTCACTTTTACACTTTGATTGAGTGAATAACCGTCAAAAATGGTTTGACGCAAATTGCCTTCGTCGTCGTAGACCCGCGACCATTCTTTACTGATGTCTGCCGCTTCAAAAACCATTTCATCCTCGTTGATACCTCTTGATTTAAGGTAGGAACGTACTTTTCTGATGTCGGCATTTAGCTGAGCATAAGCGTCTTTAAGCTCATAGCTTCTACGAGAAAACGAAGCGCGCCATACAATTAAATCAGAGTCGAAAGATTCTTCACCAAGACCTAATACCGAAACGGTGTCGTCTGGCTTGCCTTTTGAAAGATAGGACTTACCTAAGATAAGTCCTGTAATGACCACCGCTAAAGCAATAAGTATAGTGGAAAAGTGTTGTTTAAGAAAGTTCATCGTACGAGGAATTAAAGAAAAGAATTGCGCAATTGATAAACCAAGGTACTACAATTTTGTTACAATAACATGGAAACAAAAAACATTGCCGTCATTGGCGCATCTAAAGGAATTGGCTTGGCGCTCATTCAGAAATTGGCCCAACAAGGACATCAAGTACTTGCTACCTATTCTCAAACCACACCCACATTTGAACACCAAAATGTCAAATGGCAATACTATTCCGTCGCTGATGGGCAACTCCTCGAAATACCAGAAGTACTCGACGGACTTGTTTATTGCCCCGGCACCATATCCTTGAAGCCCTTTAACCGCTTTAGTGCACAAGATTTCCTTGCAGATTACCAACTTCAAGTTATTGGCGCTACCCAAACCATTCAAACTGCGCTGCCTGCCCTGAAGAAAAGTGCACAAGCGTCGGTGGTCCTCTTTTCAACAGTTGCTGTACAGCAGGGCCTTCCATTTCATTCCTTGGTGTCTGCATCCAAAGGCGCACTAGAAGGCCTCACACGCGCGCTAGCTGCAGAATTTGCGCCAAAAATAAGAGTAAACGCCATTGCACCGTCTCTGACCAACACCCCGCTTGCAGAAAACTTATTGAATTCAGATGCCAAACGCGAAGCCAATGCAGCACGTCATCCGTTAAAAAGAGTTGGTGAACCCACAGATATTGCAAATATGGCTGCTTTCTTACTCAGTGATGAAGCATCCTGGCTGAGTGGTCAAATTCTCCATGTCGATGGCGGAATATCTACTTTGCGCGTATGATACCACTGCGCACGCTAGCTGAAATCGAGGCGCAAATTGACGCCTTTGATCCTATTCGTTACGGTAAAACCAGAAATTACCTTAACGGCGGTGTCAGCTATCTCTCTCCCTATCTTTCCAGAGGAGTACTGAGTATAAGAGCAGTATATGAACAGCTCAAAAATCGCGGTTTTAGCCTTTATGAAATGGAATCTTTTACAATGGAACTCTGTTGGCGCGAACACGCCCAACGCGTTTGGCAGCACCATAATCCGCAAATAGAACTTAGAACTGATCAATACTGGATTGAAAACGATTCTCAACTACCAATTGAATTCGTTGAAGCCCGAACAGGAATTGAAGCAATTGATACCGCATTAATCAAGCTCAAAGAAACCGGTTACATGCACAACCACATGCGGATGTACCTCGCTGCGCTTGTGCTCAACCACTATGGGTGTCATTGGCGAGTAGCTGCCAAATGGCTCTTTTCCCAACTGGCAGACGCCGACCCCGCAAGCAATCATTTGAGTTGGCAGTGGGTTTGCGGTGCAAATGCACCAAAAGTGTATTTTGCCAATCAAGAAAACATCAATAAGTACAGTGGAAGTCAACAGCGCAATACCTTTCTAGATACCACTTACGAAAAACTACCTCAGCTTCAAATTGCTTGTGATTGGGTGGATCCGTCGTATCCATTTATTCCCGAGCCAACTGAGCATCTTCCATTAAATACAAATTTACCTACTTGTATTTACACGCCTTACCACCTCGATCCTAAATGGCGTGCGCAGCCAGAAGCAAACCGCATCTTATTCTGGGACCTCTCCCATTGGCAAGACTACCCGTTTACTGAGAAAAATTACACTTGGATTAACGATTTAGCCAAACTAAATATCCCTCGTATTCAAATTTACGTCGGTCATTGGGACAACTTAGCTGCCGAGCTCAACCTCCAACAAACCTTTACCAAAGAACACCCGCTTACAGAGGCCTATCCCATTCAAAAAGATCAGCGGGAATGGTTATTCCCGGGTTTTGAACACCAACCCGGATCCTTTTTTGGTTTCTGGAAAAAAGTTCAAAAACACCTCAAAAATGAAAAATGAACTGGGCATTGTTTGGTTTAAGCGAGACCTTCGGCTGCAAGACCACGCACCATTAGCCGCTGCTCAAAACAGTTCGCTTCCGCTGCTCTACCTCTATATTTTAGAACCTGAAGAATTTGAAGCACCAGAAAACAGCCTGCGCCACTGGCAATTTCAATGGCAGTCAATAGTTCAAGTCAATGCCGAATTGGCGAAATATGACCAAAAAATCTCAATTTGTTTTGGCTCAGCCTTCGCTATTTTTGAAGCGCTTTTGCAACAATACGATATCAAACAGGTATGGAGTTATCAGGAATCCGGCACGCCACGCACCTTCTTGCGGGATAAG
>JBJTNX010000216.1:0-4536 GCA_046074325.1 Sphingomonadales bacterium | reverse complement strand
CGTGAAGTTTCGCAATAAGACCTAAATAATAACAATCTTGTATCTGCATATGCTTATTCAGCAGCAGCTTCTTCTGAAGCTTCTTCAGCAGCAGGAGTTTCTTCAGTAGCTGGTGCTTCTTCAGCAACAACTTCTTCAGTAGCAGGTGCTTCTTCAGCAACAACCTCTTCAGTAGCAGGTGCTTCTTCAGCAACAACTTCTTCAGTAGCTGGCGCTTCTTCAGCAACAACCTCTTCAGTAGCAGGTGCTTCTTCAGCAACAACCTCTTCAGTAGCAGGCGCTTCTTCAGCAACAACCTCTTCTACCTCTGGTGTGTTTTTCGCTTGAACTTCAGCTGCTTTTGCTGCATTAGCAGCAACTTCGGCAGCCAAACGGTCTGCTTTTTGTTTTTCGGCATTTTTAGCCAAACCTGAAATTTTACCTTCAATTTTAGCTGATTTATCTGCCAACCATTTGTTGAAACGCTCTTCTACTTGCTCAGCTGTAAGTGCACCTTTTTTCACGCCGTTAAGCAAGTGATTTTTGTACAATACACCTTTGTAAGATAGAATAGCACGAGCGGTGTCAGACATTTCGGCACCCGTTTGAACCCATGCAAGCGTTGCATCAAAGTTGATGTCAATTACAGCTGGATTAGCGGTTGGGTTGTAAGTTCCGAGTTTTTTGATGAATTTACCATCGCGTTTTGCACGGCTATCTGCGGCTACTAGATGAAAAAATGGTTTGCCTTTTTTACCGTGTCTTTGAAGACGAATGCGTGTTGCCATTGTACTTTACAATTTTGGGTCCGAAACCCAGGTTTATAAATAAGTGAATTAAGGGTGCAAAGATAATGATTTAATTGAATGTGGCCAAATCTTATTTACCTTGTGCTTTAAAGACGATAATAACGGTGTAGAACATAATCTTTAAATCGAGCGCCAAACTTCGGTTTTTCATGTAGATCAAATCAAATTTCATGCGTTGCAACATTTGTTCTACATTTTCAGCATAACCAAACTTAACCTGCCCCCAAGAGGTGATTCCTGGTCGTACACGTGTCAGGTGCATATATTGCGGCTCGATGGCCGTAATTTGATCGATGTAAAATTGTCTTTCTGGCCGCGGACCTACCAAAGACATTTGACCCATTAGAACATTCATGAATTGGGGAAATTCATCTAGGCGTGTTTTACGCATGAATCGCCCTATTGGCGTAATGCGCGGGTCTCCTTCGGTAGAGAGTTGTGGACCCGCTTTTTCAGCATCGACATACATCGTTCGAAACTTGATGATTTTAAAAGACTTCCCTCCTTTTCCGACGCGGTCCTGCAAGAAAAATATAGCGCCTGGCGAAGATAATTTGACGGCAATTGCAGAGAAAACAAAGAAAGGAATAAGGCAAATGAGCGCCAAAATAGAGAAAAGGATGTCCATCAGACGTTTAACTGCGCGCTGCCAATAAGGCATGACATCAGGATTGATTTCAATGAGCAAGGCCCCATAAATATTGGTCATATCGACAGAGCCTGCCAAAATACTATACATATCGGGCAATACGCGAATTCGGATTTTTCCATTATCAATTCGTGAAATGATCGATTGCAAACGGTCATGATCTGAACTTTCAATAGCAATAATCACCTCTTCGACACTACAACGCTCGAGCACTTCTTCTAGTGCCGACACCTTGCCTAGATGCGGTAAATGTGCTGATAAAAGGTTATCTCGGCCATTTACCTGAATGAAACCGACAAAATGATTGATCATATTGGGTGCTGAAAGCAATTCGTTGTATATCTCGATTGCTTTTTCATTGCCTCCAACAATAAGTGTTTTAAAACCATGACCAGCTGCTTTGATGTAATTGATCAATATGGTTGTAAATACAACACGTCCAATAGACGTTATACTCAAATGAATGATAAACAACCAAATGGTGAGTTGATAATAATTTTGGTAGCTGCGCACTTGATCATCAAGCAAGAGCGTAAAAAACAACACCAATGTACCGAAAAAAGTAGCGGCCAAACTCAGGTTAAGTACCTTTAACCTAAAGAGCCTGCGGATGTCGTGGTATGTTCCTTGTAAAATGTAAAAGAGTAGCCAAAACAAAGGTAAAAGCAGTAGGCCTTTCCAAAAATTGGCATCGGCATGAAAGGGCTTGGCTTCGATATGAACTTGCCTTACATAAAAAAACAAACCCCAAGCACTACTCGCCGTAAGTAAATCAATGCAGACCAATAACGCTATCCAAAACCTATCTTTCATTCAAAATAAACGACTTTGATGTTGTCAATGAGTATCAAGTTATTGGAGATATTGGCGTCATAAAAAGCTTTAAATGCTTGAATGTAATTGCTGTTGTTGGGGCCAGCTGTAATGACTTCGCTGAGCAGAATGTATATTTTTTTCCAGCGGAGCATATTCAAAGGGCTCTTATTCATGGTGGGCATTAGGTTTTCATTGGTGCCGTTGGCATTAACAAACAAGAGATAATGTGTAAACGGCACTGAATTGCAATAATCTATTTCAAGCATGGCTTGCTTGTTTTTGGGAATGCTCAATTGTTGATCTTGGTTGGTATAGGCAATCCACATGGAATCTTGGGCGTTCAGCAAAACCCTACCGTAATAATTACCATTGAACCATTTGAGTGTATCGTTGGCCAAGTTGAGGTGCGCCGAAGAAGTATTGGGATCATCGGTGAGCTTGATATTGATGTCTTCAAAATCTTCTACCCAAAAACTAACATTGGATTTATAGTGGGTAACAGGATTGAGTTCTAAGGTCTGATTTTGAATGAGTTCAGCTTGAACTTCGAAAGCCTCGAGGTGTTCATTGCGCATTTTGGTCGCTGCAATTCCGTTGACGCGTATCGTTGGATAAAGCCTAATTTTAGAAAGTCCCTCTTTGAGAATGGGGATTTTGAACGGCACTTCAAAAACACCAATGAGCTCGTCGTCTATGTAGACCCAAGCATCTGTCAGTTTGTGGGTGAGTTGCCCCTCCTCGCCGTTTAGTTCAGGATTGGCCTCGAGGGTCCATTCGGTGACTTCTAACCAAGACGGATTCGGGTTGTTCTTGACACATTTTGAACTGAGTAAGGGCAATAAAAACAATAGGTAACGATAAACCATGAAAACGTAACGATTAATGCGACTGATTATTGTGTATTTGCTGATTTTTTTCCGATATAAAGTCTCTTGCTTGTGCATCTATATGCAAAGCCAAATCAAGCGCATTGAGGCCTGACTTTAAATTGACCTTCGGCTGCTGCATGTGCTGAACAGCCCGAGCAAAATCTTGCCATTGCTGCTGCAAGGCGTTGTGGTCTGGCACCGTATGAAACTGGGCCGCGACGCTTCGTGTGTGGGTGCTCTTCAACGTTTTATGGAGCAGATCGAGCTCAAAAATGCGCGTTTGGGTTTCGATGTTCACTTGACGAATGCGTTGTTCTGCTATGCGCGAAACAAATAAATGGGCCCGAAGACCGTCTTCAAAGGCGAGCTTTACACGAACTTCGTCTGGATGTGCGGATTGCAATTGCTTGGCTTGAACCTCTACATGAGTTAAAGACGCATTTGATAAGCTCAATAACAGATCGAGGTCGTGAATGAGTAAATCCAATACCACCGAAACATCTGCCCCGCGCTCTTGAAAAGGAGCGCAACGCGACGCCGAAAAATGCAAAATGGATTCTTCCACGTTGAGGGACTCAAAAGCCACAAAAGCAGGATTAAAGCGCTCTACATGACCGACCTGAAAAGGCAAGAGCGCCTCGGCTTGTGCCATTTCAAGCGCCGCAGCCTCTTGTAACGTTTGGCATAAAGGTTTTTCGATGAAAACCGCTTTTTGAGCCTTTAAGGCCAGAAGGGCAAGTTCAAAATGGGCAGGTGTACTGGCAATGATGCCAACGGCTTGTACCTCGGAAAGCAACTGCGCATATGAATCAAATAAGGGTAAATGCGGATACTTTTCGCTTATTCGAGAACATCTTTCTTTATTTCGATCATAGACACCTACAAGTTCGAATTGTTCTTGCGCAAGCAAAAGCTCGAGGTGAATGCTCCCGAGGTATCCAATGCCGACCAAACCAATGCGAATTTTTTCCATTTAAAATAAAAAAAGCCATTAATCGGTGACTAATGGCTTAGAGCTGATATAGGATTCAAACTTATTTTTTTACCGTATCGACAACTGCCTTAAAGGCCTCTGGGTGGTTCATGGCTAAATCAGCAAGAACCTTGCGATTGAGTTCGATACCACTTTTGTGTACGGCTCCCATGAACTGTGAATAGCTCATGCCGTGTTGGCGAGCTCCCGCGTTGATACGGGTAATCCAGAGTGAACGGAAATTTCTTTTCTTTTGCTTGCGTCCGGAGTATGCATAAACAAGCCCTTTTTCAATGGCGTTTTTAGCTACTGTCCAGACATTTTTACGACGACCAAAGTATCCTTTGGCCAATTTCATCAAGTTCTTTCTACGAGCTCTTGATGCGACGTGATTTACTGATCTTGGCATAATTTTTTAAATTTTTTGGTAGGGAGTGCTTC
>JBJTNX010000215.1:0-7257 GCA_046074325.1 Sphingomonadales bacterium | reverse complement strand
AATTAAAATTTATTTATAGCATAGAGCAACAAAATGGTCAAAAGAAAACGCAAAAATTAGATGTTGAAAGTGTTTCTGGAACCATGAAAAGATTTGACTTTGCGGTTGATTTTAGTAGAGAAAAATTACAACTTAATGATGTAATCACCTACTATTTTGTGATTTACGACAACGATGGTGTTAATGGTCATAAAGCAACAAAAAGTCAAACCAGTACTTATGAGTTACCAAGCTTAGAAGAACTTAATGATCAACGAAAAGAGGATCAGAACCAACAAATTAAAGAACTCGAAGATGTATTTAAAAAAATGCAGCAGTTCAATAAAGATGTTCAACAACTCAAAAAGGAAAGTTCTCAATCGAAGTCTACTAATTGGAATAAACTTAATAAAGTTGAACAACTCCAAGAGCAACAACAACAATTGCAGCAACAAATTCAAGAAAGCTTAGAAGAAATTAAACAGAGCACCGAACAAAAAAATGAGCTTTCTCCATTGGATCAAGAATTACTCGACAAACAAGCTTTACTCGAAGAACTACTCAAAGAGGTAATGGACGATGAATTGAAGGCCTTACTCGAGCAATTGGAAGCGCTGTTGAAAGAACAAAATAAAGAACAAGCAAAAGATAAAATGAATCAGCTAGAACAATCTACTGAGGATATGAATAAACAACTTGATAGAAGTTTAGAATTACTTAAAAAAATGCAGGTTAATGAACGCATAGATGATCTGGAAAAGGAACTCAATGCATTGGCAAAAGAACAAGAAGATTTAAAAGAAGAGAACCAGTCTCTATCAAAAGAAGAACTGCTTAAAAAACAGACTGAACTGAATGAAAAATTTGAGGAAATTAAGAAAGAACTGAATGAAATTCAAGAGTTAAATAAAGATCTAACGAAGCCTTTAGATTTAGAAGGTTTAGATGCACTTGAGCAACAAATTTCTGAAGACTTGAAAGGAGCACAACAAGAAATTTCCGATGGTAAAAATAAAAAGGCAGGTGAAAAACAGAAATCTGCTGCAGACGGTATGAAATCGATGGCTGCCCAAATGAATGCCAAACAAAATCAATCCAATAAACAACAGCAAGAAGAAGACATGGAGAGTCTAAGGGCTATTTTAGAAGGCCTTATTACACTTAGTTTGGATCAAGAAAAGACACAACTACAATTTACTAAAATCAGCACGAAAGACCCGCTTTATAGAAAACTAGGTAGGCGCCAACAACGTATCAACGACGACACTAAAATAATCAGAGATAGTCTACTTGCTTTGGCTAAACGCCAGCCAAAAATTGCAACGTTTATTGATGCTGAACTATCAACAATAGAAACCCAACAAAAATTGGCAATAGAGGCCATTGATGATCACCAAAAAAAGGAGCTCGAAAAACACCAACAAAAAGTAATGACCTCCTACAATAATTTGGCTTTACTCTTAAATGAAGCTTTGCAATCTATGCAACAGCAAATGAATTCACAGATGCAAGGAAACGGCAGCTGCGATAATCCCGGTAAAGGAAGGCCTAAGTCAGGTCAATCGATGTCTTCTGGGGATATGAAAGAAATGCTTAAAAAGCAATTAGAACAAATGCAAAAAGGCGCAAATCCTGGAGGAAATAAGCCCGGCGACAAACCTGGTTCGGCTCCTGGTACACAGGGCCAGCCTGGACAGGGTCTACCTGGTCTGAGTTCCAAAGAACTGGCTAGAATGGCTGCTGAGCAAACCGCTATACGTCAGCGTTTGGAGCAGTTAAAACAAGAATTAAATAAAGAAGGCAAAGGCTTAGGTAATCAACTTAATCCACTCTTAAAAGAGCTAGAAGAGCAGGAGAAAGAATTGTTATTGAAACGCGTTAATCCACAAACTATTCAGCGACAAAAAGAAATATTAACGCGTCTTCTGGAAAGCGAAAAGGCACTTATGCAAAGGGGTTATGAAGAAAAGCGTGAATCTAATTCAGCAAAAGACACTGAAAAAGGTAACCAAATTCGATTTGAGGCGTACAAAAAGTCGAAATGGAATGAAATTGAACAGCTTAAATCGTTAGAACCTGCCTTACAAATCTATTATAAGCAGCGCTCTGATAGCTATTTGAATCAATAAGTTCCCGATTTATTTGATATGAAAGAAGGTTTTACGGTAGTAAAAGAAGTGATTTTATCATCTGATTATCAGTCACTTATAGAAGTAGAGAGTTTAGTAGGTTCAGTTTGTGAAGACTTCGGTGTTCAAACTGACGCTTTTGGAAATGTGCTCATAGCAGTTTCAGAAGCGGTTAACAATGCCATTCAGCATGGCAACAAAGAAAACACAGATGCGAAAGTTTATTTACAAGTCGCTACTGATCCTACCCATTTTTGTATTCAGGTTAAGGACGAAGGAAAAGGGTTTGCTTTTCAAGACTTGCCCGACCCTACTGCGCCAGAGAACTTATTAAAAGATAGTGGTCGTGGTGTATTCTTGATGCAGAATTTGGCCGATGAGGTTGAGTTTATACACGCTGGAAACACGGTTAATCTTTATTTTCATAAATGATTTCTATTGTAAACCTAGGTGTAGACCTGCCGGTATTTTTAAAAAAAAATGACCTTAAAAAGTTTGCCAAAGAAATCTGTCTACTAGAATCAAAAGCTGCGGGCGATCTTAGTTTTGTATTCACAGATGATGATTATTTACTCGAGGTTAATAAACAGTATTTGCAGCACGATTATTACACAGATGTAATCACGTTTGATTATTCTGTTGGCAACGTTGTATCCGGAGATATTATGATTTCATTAGAGCGCATTCGCGACAATGCACAGCAACTAAGTAATGCGTTCGAGTCTGAATTTTTTCGCGTTTGTTTTCATGGTGTGCTGCATTTGTGCGGCTATAAAGACAAATCCAATGCCGATGAAAAAACGATGCGCGCAAAAGAAGATTATTATTTAAATATGTTTGTTTCACGTGAAACAAACCAATCTTAAAAAACATTGTTTCACGTGAAACACATTTTCTAATGTTACCTAAATACGATGTAATTGTTGTTGGTGCTGGTCACGCTGGTTGCGAAGCCGCAAATGCTGCCGCACGCATGGGCAGCAAAGTGTTATTGGTTACAATGAACATGAACACTATTGCCCAAATGAGTTGTAATCCGGCCATGGGTGGCGTAGCTAAAGGTCAAATAGTCCGAGAAATTGACGCGCTAGGCGGTGGTTCTGGTATTGTAAGCGATAAAAGCGCCATTCAGTTTAGGATGCTTAACCGATCAAAAGGCCCGGCTATGTGGTCTCCAAGAACCCAAAATGACAGGGTCTTGTTTTCATTAGAATGGCGCTATTTATTAGAGCAAAACCCAAATGTAGATTTCTGGCAGGACATGTGTGTAGGCATTATTGTTCAGCAAAATACAGTAGTTGGCGTAGAGCTTGCAATGGGCACAAAAGTATACGCAGCATCTGTGGTACTTACGAACGGCACGTTTTTAAACGGGCTAATCCATCTTGGAGAAAAACAGTTTGGTGGAGGACGGGCAGGAGAAAAAGCCGCTGTGGGCCTTACCGAATCACTCGTTCGTTTGGGTTTTGAGGCAGGTCGAATGAAAACAGGAACCCCTCCGCGGGTGGATGGCCGCAGCTTGGATTATTCCAAAATGGAAGTGCAAGATGGAGACGAAAACCCATCTAAATTCAGTTATTCAAACACGAGTGCATTACAAACTCAGCTTCCTTGCCACATCACTTACACTAATGAAAAAACCCATGATTTATTGCGCACAGGTTTTGACCGTTCACCAATGTTTAACGGCGCAATCAAAAGCAGTGGACCAAGATATTGCCCAAGCATAGAAGATAAAATATCGCGTTTTGCAGACAGAGATCGACACCAAATCTTTGTCGAACCAGAAGGTTGGAATACGGTAGAAATCTATGTAAATGGGTTCAGCACATCCTTACCAGAAGAGGTACAGTATGAAGCTATGAAAACAATCCCGGGTTTCGAAAACGTCAAGATGTTCAGGCCGGGATACGCAATAGAATACGATTATTTTCCACCAACGCAATTGAAGCACTCCTTAGAAACTAAGTTGATAGACAACTTGTTTTTTGCAGGACAAATCAACGGCACCACGGGTTACGAAGAAGCAGCTTGCCAAGGCTTAATTGCCGGCATCAATGCCCATAACAAAACAACAGGAAAGGACGCGTTTATTTTATCCAGGAGCGAAGCATATATTGGTGTGTTGATAGACGATTTAATCACGAAAGGAACCAACGAGCCCTATCGTATGTTTACAAGCCGGGCAGAATTTAGAATTTTATTGCGTCAGGATAATGCAGATGAGCGCCTCACACCTCTCGGTTATGAAATCGGCTTAGCAGACCAGGAAGCTTTAAACAAAGTACAGAAAAAGCAAGCGCTGACCGCCTCATTGAAATCCATATTGCGCCAAACTGGAATTGGTCCAAACGACGCAAATCCTTTGCTTATACGAAAAGAATCTGCCCCAATAAACCAGCAGGTGAAGGCCAGTTCTTTGTTAACGCGCCCTCATATTTCTCTTGAAGACCTTCAAGAAATGAGTGAGCACATTGCGGCATCTGTTGCACAAATAGCACAACAAGATGCGCTAGCTGTAGAGCAGGCCGAAATACTTTTGAAGTACGAAGGTTATATAGAACGCGAACAAGAACAAGTTCAAAAACACCAACGACTCGAATCATTAGCGCTCTCGCCAACGATGGATTATTCCCAAATCAAAAGCTTGAGTATTGAGGCTAAAGAAAAACTGTCTAAAATCAAACCAGTTACTATCGGACAGGCAGCCAGGGTATCAGGTGTATCTCCAAGCGATATTTCTGTCCTTTTAGTACACCTTGGGCGCTAAAAAACGATTTTAAAGCGATTTAAGACGCTTTTTTCAAGCCTTAAAGGAAAACACCCATTAAACACCACGAAATACGCTTAGAATAGACCAAATTTTAACTATTTTTAGCACATGCAAGAGCGTTTGGTAATTTTTATAGATAGTGTTCATCCAATTTTGGAACAGAGACTAACACAGGCTGGATTTATTTGCGAACGTCATTTTAAAACAACTTTTGAAGAACTCACCAAAATTCTACCAAACGCATATGGGTTGGTGCTGCGTTCACGGTTTACCATCGACGCTGCTTTTTTAGCACATTGCCCTCAACTCAAATTCATAGCCCGTTCCGGATCAGGCTTGGAAAACATAGATAGACAAACCTGTGAATTCAAACAAATTCGCCTTTACAATTCACCTGAAGGAAATCGGAATGCAGTAGCAGAGCACGCGCTTGGAATGCTTTTAAGCCTTTTAAATAAACTGAATAAAGCCGATAAAGAAGTTCGGTCGGGGATTTGGAATCGAGAACAAAATAGGGGTGAAGAGCTGGATGGAAAAACAGTTGGTATAATTGGTTACGGTAATAATGGTGCGGCGTTTGCCAAAAAGCTGAGGGGTTTTGATGTCAAGGTGTTGGCGTTCGATAAATACAAATCGGGTTTTGGAGATCACTTTGTACAGGAATGCACATTAGAAGCTATTCAGCAACAAGCAGATATTTTGAGTTTTCATATCCCTCAAAATAAAGAAACCAAATACTTATTTAATCAAGAATTTTTGCAGCAAATGCAAAAGCCCTTCTATTTATTGAATCTGTCTAGGGGAAAAATCGTTGATACCGAGGCGTTGATTCGTGGGTTACAACTTGGTCGAATTAAAGGTGCTGGGCTCGATGTTTTGGAATACGAGCAAAAAAGTTTTGAAGCGTTTTTTGATAGAGAAATGCCACCTGCATTTCAAGCGCTGATTCAACAAGAAAATGTTGTGCTTACCCCTCATGTAGGTGGCTGGACAACAGAGAGTTACGTTAAACTTAGTAGTGTTTTGGCCGATAAGATATTGGCCGATGAAAACGCTTAGTTTTCTGACCAATCATCCATAAAACGATCGAGTTCACGACGGTCTTTTTTTGTAGGTTTCCCATCTGTTTGACGGTAATTATTTTGCGCTTGCTGATAAGCTTTAAACTTCTCTATTTCTTTAGGGTCAGTAATATCTGAGATAAAATCTTTTACAAGTGGTGCGCCAACGCGTTTTTCGAGTCCTGCAAGAATTTGATATTTGAATTTCGCGTTGTGCTTTAAAATAGTAATGATATCACCAATTTTGATTTCGCGAGATGGTTTAATAAGTGAATCATTGATGAGCACTTTACCCTTATTGATCAATTCAGTTGCTTGTGAACGCGTTTTAGATAAGCGCACAGCCCATAAATATTTATCTAAGCGGATTTTCATTGCGGATTTTTTTTGGAAGCCCGTTGTAGACCAACAGATACGAGTCGTCGATGAGCTCTTTGAGAAGTTGGTTGTCAACAACGCTAAAGAGTTGTACAGTATTCCAGTGTTTGTGATTCATGTGAAACCCCGGACGCACCGCATGGTGTGTTTCACGTAAAAGCAACGCTTTTTCTGGATCACATTTTAAATTAATCGCATCTGGCTGTTCGACGTCAATAAGCGCAAACATTTTGCCGTACACCTTAAACACGAGTGTTTTGTGGTCAAACGGAAAGTGTTCGGTCACGCCTGGTTTTTGAGTACAAAAGAGATAAATCTCTTCTATGTTCATTTGTTAGGCAATGATGGGATTTGGTTGGCCTAAGTTTTTGAGCATTTTGGTGTGCTCAGCAAGCGCCTGAACAAAAGTTTGGTATGAGTGGTAGGGCAATTGGTATTCCTTTGCCGTTTGTTCAACAATTTTTGAAATTTTGTTGTAATGAATATGGCAAATAGATGGAAAAAGGTGGTGTTCTACTTGGTAATTTAAACCTCCAACATACCATGAAAATAATTTGGCTTTTGGTGCAAAATTAGCGGTGTTGTACAATTGATTTACAGCCCAATCTGCTTCGACAACACCAGAGTCATTCGGCATAGGATAAGTTGAAGTAGGAACAACGTGAGCCGGCTGGAAAATCATGGCAAGAATGAGACCGCAAATGAATTGCATCATTAAAAACCCGAGAACGTTAGTCAACCATGAAGCTCCGCCATAGTACATAGGTAAGAATAAGAAAATACCTGTGTAGATCAGCTTGAATAAAATGATCCTAAACATGTGTTGGGCCATAGTAACGCCTTGCGCCTCTACCAATCCTTTTTTATGGTAACGGAAAGCTTGTTGGAATTCTTACGAAAATCGCCGCGCTTCGTGCAACTCTTTATCAGCCAGCAC
>JBJTNX010000214.1:0-10517 GCA_046074325.1 Sphingomonadales bacterium | reverse complement strand
GTACTCGATGAACAAATTCAAAAATGCAAAGCTGCCACTGCCCAACCTTTCGGCGTGAATCTTCCGCTACTTTACCCAAACATTGAAGCGCATATTCAAACCATTATTAAGCACAAAGTACCTATCGTTTTTACGAGTGCTGGAAACCCAAAAATTTGGACAGAAACGCTTCAAAAAGAAGGTATTAAGGTTGTGCATGTGGTGTCAAGTGTCAAATTTGCCCTCAAAGCCCAAACGGCCGGCGTAGATGCTATTGTTGCCGAAGGCTTTGAAGCAGGTGGGCACAACGGCCGCGATGAAACCACTACGCTCTGCCTGATTCCGATGGTGCGCAAAGCCATTTCTATCCCGCTCATTGCCGCCGGCGGCATCGGCGATGGCCGCGCCATGCTGGCCGTCATGAATCTTGGCGCCGATGGCGCCCAAGTAGGCAGCCGTTTTGTAGCCTCTTTGGAATCGAGTGCGCACCCACAATTCAAGCAAGCCGTCATCGAAAGCCAAGAAGGCGATACACTCCTGACCCTCAAAGAACTTACGCCGGTCAGGTTGCTTAAAAACCCATTTTTTGAACAAGTTCAAGCTGCCTACCAAAATGGGGCCAGCCCTGAGGAGCTGGCCGCACTACTCGGCCGTGGCCGAGCCAAAAAAGGCATGTTCGAAGGTGACCTCGAAGCCGGAGAACTTGAAATCGGACAAATTGCCGGTAATTTCGATGCCATTTTACCTGCAGACGAAATTGTCCGAGGGTTCATTACAGATTTCAATATGGCAATCAGTACACAATCCCCATTTACCCTATGATCCATTTCGAACGCTTTACGCTGGCCAATGGCCTGCGCGTTTTGTTTCACAAAGAACCTTCCACACCCATGGCGGTGGTCAATGTCTTGTACGACGTTGGGGCGCGCGACGAAAATCCCAAACAAACGGGTTTTGCGCATTTGTTTGAGCACCTCATGTTTGGTGGCTCCAAGCATATTCCGGACTTCGATGCACCGTTGCAAGCCGCAGGTGGCCAGAGCAATGCATTTACCTCTAACGATATCACCAACTACTACGATGTTTTGCCCGCACAAAACCTCGATACGGCCTTGTGGCTTGAGTCTGACCGCATGTTGTCTCTGGCTTTTACACCCAAAAGTCTCGAAGTTCAACGCCAAGTCGTTATCGAGGAATTCAAGCAGCGCTACCTCAACCAACCTTATGGCGATGCCTGGCTACATTTGCGTCCGCTCGCTTACCGAAAGCACCCCTATCGCTGGGCCACCATTGGTAAAAATATTCAGCATATAGAAACGGCAACCATGGACGACGTCCGTGCTTTTTTTCAACGACATTACCACCCGGGTAATGCCATCTTGTGTGTAGTTGGTAATTTTGAATTGGATTTCATAAAACAAAAAGTAGAACACTATTTCGGGTCTATTCAGGGCAACACCAAAGCCACACGAAACCTACCAAAAGAACCTCAACAAAGGCAATTTAGAAAGAAAAAAATAAGTCGAAACGTGCCCTCAGATGCGTTTTACTATGCTTTTCCAATGGGAGGTAGAATGGATGCTTCTTACTATTTAGCTGATTTACTCTCCGATCATATCGGCAATGAAAAAACAGGACTTCTGTATACCGAGCTGCAGCGCAAAAAAAAGCTCGTTTCGGAAATAACAGCCTACATCACGGGGTCTCTCGACAACGGACTTTTGGTACTGACCGGCAAACTCAACCCCGGTCGTACTTTTGAGCAACTTGATGCCGCGCTTTGGCAAACCTTGGACAAATATACCTCGAGACCGATTTCCAAGTCTGCACTTAAAGAATTGTTACTCAAAATGCAGACCGCCAAAGCTTTTCAAGATCAAGGCTTGCTGAACCGCGCCATGAATCTATGCTTTTTCGAATTGCTCGGGGATGCCCATTTACTCAACCAAGAACCTGAATTTTATCAGCAGATAAATCCAATAGAACTCCAACAATTTGCCAAAGCTATTTTTAGTAAAAACCACTGCTCCTTGCTGCAAATTCAAGCCAAATAAAAATGAGAAATTCGAATGTACAAACAGCGCTTGATCGCACCATTGCACCACCATTACTACCAATCGAACACATTCAATTTATTGCGCCTGAAAGCAACAGATTGGCAAATGGCGCACCACTGTATTGGAAATACGGATTACAAAACCAAACCAGTAAAATCGAACTGCATTTTGCTGCGGGTTCTGCTCGTCTAGATCCATTGAGCGCAAGCCTTTGTGCCGGCCTTCTGATCAACGGCAGCAAAGGCAAAACCGCCAAACAAATTCAAAAAGCCCTCGATGCGGTTGGTGCCTATTACGATGTATCACTTGGGCAAGATAACTGCATAGTGAGCTTATATGCCCTCAATAGCCAGTTGCTCAACGCATACAAAATATTTCATGCTAGTTTATTTGAAGCCGAATTTCCACAAAAAGAAATCGATCAATTGGTACATGAGCGCAAGCAAAAGTTGAAGATACAAGCACAAAAAGTCAATTTTATTGCGCAGCGCCTCTTTCAGCGCAATTTACTCTCTGGCTCGGTATATGCCCAACAAATTCAACTCGAAGATTTTGATCGTGCCGAGCGTCATGCTATTCAAGCTTTTCATGGAAGCCATTATTTAAATGGACTCCAAAAAGTTTATTTAATTGGTGATTTCGATCAAAAAACAATAAGCGCGTTCATCGATTTACTCAATGATTATCAATTATTTAAAGAGAATAAACATCCTTTTTCCTGGAATCTAGAACAAGGCGCAGTCCATCACGAGCAGCCAGGGGCTTTGCAAAGTGCGATTCGTATTGGCAGGCCCTTATTTAATAAAACACACCCTGATTTCATTGCATTTAGTGTACTCAATACCATCCTCGGCGATTATTTTGGCAGCAGGCTAATGAGTAATATCCGCGAAGACAAAGGCTATACCTACGGCATAGGTTCACACATTGTAGAGAATCAGCAATTTGGTTATTTCGTGATTGGAACCGAGGTTGGTGTCGATACCAGAACCGCTACCTTTCATGAAATTCAATATGAAATGGAGCGCTTACAAACTGAGCTTGTTTCTCAAGAAGAACTAGAATTGGTCAAAAGTTACTTATTGGGGCAGTTGCTTAAAAGTGCAGATGGACCCTACGCCATGCTCGATTTATTTGCAAACGTAGAAATACACGGCCTCGATCTACAATTTTACGAACAGTATATAGCAGAAGTGAAAGCGGTAAATGTCCAAAAACTTCAGGATTTAGCAATCAAATACCTCAATTGGGACGACATGCTGATTATTTCTGCTGGATAGCAACCTTTACGGGTCATTCGCCGTTATACTAAAAGTATAAAAACCGCGTTATTAAACGGATGCCAAGAGCTTTTATTGTCTTCTTTTTTCTCTTCCTGGCTTTTGTGAGCCGTGCATCTCACGTGATGGGTGGTGAAATCACCTACAAGCACCTCGGCAACAACAATTATCAATTTGAATTGGTTTTTTACCGCGACTGCAACGGCGCTGATGTCAATGCCGTTTCTGAAACGCTACGTGTCTGGAATCATCCGAGCCTAAGCACCATTCCTGTTTTGTTTGTGCAAAGACAAGATTTATCGCCAAGTTGTACCCAAGTTCCTGGGGGTCCTGGCCCATTGCTCTGCGGAACCGGCAACAACGGAGGCAACGGCATTGGTGCCATCGAAAAAGTCATTTACCGTAGTGCGCCCGTTGCCCTCACTGGCGCTCCACCGGCTCAGGGTTGGGCATTTACCTACGAAAATTTCTCGAGAAGTGGGGCCCTTACCAACCTCAGCAATCCTTCTACTTACGGCATCACGCTTGTAGCTAAAATTTTCAATTTAAGCCAACCGGATAGCTCGCCTGTTTTCAATGAAGACCCCAATTTTGTCAGTTGCGCTGGCCTACCCTATCAATACAACAGCGCGGTCAGCGACCCCAATTTGGATTCTTTACATTTCGAATTCGGTATACCCTACGATCATTTCCCAACCGGAGCTTTCAACCCGCCAAGCAATCCTGCGCCCATACCTTTTGTAAGTGGTTTTTCTTACCTCAGCCCCACGCCGGGCCCAGCCATCAATGCCAGCAACACCGCAGCTGTGCTCAACCCACTCAATGGCAACCTGACTTTTAATAGTTTCACTGTAGGGAATTATGCACTTAAAATTGTAGTCAAGGCCTATCGGGGCGGTTTGCTCATCTCAGAAACCGAACGAGAAATACAATTGGTGCTGCAACCTTGTAACAGCAGTAATTTTCCACCGGTAATTGCACCGCCATTTGCCGGAGGCACCTCTTACGAACTCACGGTCAATGCCGGTGACCTGGTCAATTTTGACCTGCTCATTACAGACCCCGATACACAAATCAACGGAAGCGCCCAAAACATTACCTTGGAAGGCAATTTACCCTGCGCTGTGGGCCCTTGTCCTTCTTTAAATGTCGGGCTTCCATTTACGGCATCCGGCCAGATCCAAACCCAGTTCACGTGGCAAACAACCTGTGACCATATCCTGGACGGACAAGGTCAAGCACAGGCACAAAAAACCTATCATTTTGTCTTTAAAGCCGCTGACGACGTCTGTCCGATTCCACAAGTACAATATGCTACCATTACCATTCACGTACTCAATACAGGCATTATTACCGCGCCTGAAATTGCATGTATCCAAACCAACAATGCAAATGAACTCAACATTTACTGGCCTTCGATTACCGGAAGTGCAACTGCTGGCTTTAGCGCATTTCAGTTGTATTCGATACAAAACGGTTTGCTTGCAGATACACTAGATGTCAATGCCACCTCCTTCACGATTCCTCCTATTTTCAATAGCCATGATTTTTACCTGACTGTTGCCTCGGGTTGCGGTGGCACTTTCTTGAGTAATTCGGATACCGTTAAAAATATCTACCTCACACTCAATAATCCAAATAATGGCACGGCCGTCTTGAATTGGAATAAGCCCAAGGCACAACCTTCACCTCAGTACGCCAGTCACTATTACATTTATAGAGAATATCCAACCAACTTTTTTAACTTTCTGGACAGCGTCCCTTACAATCAAACCAGCTACACCGATACCATCGATTTATGTCATGAGTTTTTGCGTTATCGGGTCAACCTGAAAACCACCACCTGTAATTTCAATTCCAACAGACCCGGCGACTCCTTGACCGACATGATGACGCCCTTCATTCCTGTTTTATATAGCGTAGGTTTTGATACCAGCACCCAACAAATGCAAATACAATGGAATGCAAACGCAGCCCCAGACACCTATGGTTACGTCGTGTATACCTATGATGCCAACGGTTTTCTTATTGAACTCGACACCATCTATGGACAAAACAACACCACCTACCTTTACAGCGTTCCATTTGACGGTGGGCCGTACACTTATACGGTAGCAGCGTTTGACTCCTGCTTTACCTCAAACAATCCGCCTTCGTTTCAGACCTCAGCCAAAGCTAACTTACACACCTCCATACACGCAAGCTACCTCATCGATATGTGTCCGCAGCGTGTAGACCTCACCTGGAGTACATATGGAGGCACGGCTGTAGTATCCTATGAAATTTGGAGTAAACACAACAATTCATGGGCACTGCTTGGCACAAGTACTGATACCACCGCAAGTATAAACCTTGTCAAAAACGAAAACTATTGCATCTTCATCAAAGCCAATCTTCAAAATGGTTATGTTGCGTTTTCCAACCCAATGTGTTTCTTGATGCCCCAACCAACACCGCCCGCCTTTCATTATTTTAGTTTGACGAGCGTCAAAGGCAAAGACATTGAACTCAAGGCTTGGGTCGACCAAAGTGTGGGTATCACAAGCGTCGTATTTGAACGAAAGGATACCAATGGCGTTTGGGAGCAAATCGGTGAAGGACCCATTCTCAATAATAATGCTTACTTCTTGGACGATGACGTCGATCCGAATTGGGGGCCCTGGACCTACCGCAGCATGTACATCGATAGCTGTGGCAACCCAGGTGCTTATGCCAATGAGAACACAACCATTTTTGTACAAGGTTCGGCAGACCAATACAACATGATCAACGACCTCAATTGGACCCCTTACACCTTATTTAATGGCGGTATTGCCAATTACAAAATCTACCGCAACACCTACGGAACTTGGGAAAGCGTTCCGTTTCAAATTCTACCCGATGGTAGCTATAGCCTCACTGACGACGTTTCTCAAATGCGAAACAAAGGAGAAGTTTGTTACCAAGTAATGGCGCTTGAAAACCTGAATCAATTTGGTTTTGCAGATAGCAGTTTTTCGAATGAATTTTGTTTGCCATACGACCCACTCATGTTTGTGCCGAATGCATTTACACCCGATGGCCTCAACCCTATCTTTTTACCGGTCGTTCAGAACGTAGACCCTGAAAAATATACCTTTAGTATCATTGACCGCTGGGGCAAAATCGTTTTCGAAACCTCAGATCCGACCCAAGGATGGGATGGCATCATTAGCAGTTCTGGTCTTCCGGCTTCCAACGATGTGTTTCAATTCCGCATTGAACTGATTATCAATAAAACAGACGCCATCGTCAAACAAGGCTACGTTACGCTCATCCGATGAATTTAGACCGTATTCTCGTTATTCAGACCGCTTTTTTAGGAGATGTAATTCTAGCCTCCGTTGTGTGGGAAAACCTTCATCGAAAATATCCGCTTGCACAAATTGATGTCGTGGTTAAAAAAGGAAATGAGAGCCTACTGCATGCGCATCCGTTTATCAAAGAAGTTTTCATATTTGACAAACAACATAAATTCAAGAATTTATTGGGTCTAGGTAAAACTTTACGAGAAAAAAAATACGACCTCATTATCAATTTACAACGCTTTGCGAGTTCAGGTCTCTTGACACTTTTGGCCGGCGGCAAAGAAAGTCGTGGGTTCAAGAAGAATCCGTTGTCTATCTTTTATTCTAAAAGATTTGCACACGAACTTAAAGCCAATTGGCACGAAGTCGATCGGAATCTACAGCTCATTGCTGACTTAATCGATACACCTATTCGTCGGCCGCAACTCTACCCTAGTCATTTCGATCGAGACAAGGTAAAAGCGCTGCAAAACAATGCATATTATTGCTTGGCGCCAACGAGTGTGTGGTTTACCAAACAAGCGCCAGAACACATCTGGCTTCAACTAATTGAAAAAATAAAACACACCAACACAACCATCTACCTACTGGGAGCTCCTACGGATCGCTTTGTTCTAGACGCACTTAAAAACCAAGCCCCTGATGCCCATGTCGTGAATTTAGCTGGCGAACTTTCGCTTTTGCAGTCGGCGGCATTGATGGCTGGCGCTCAGCGTAATTTTGTCAACGACTCAGGGCCCTTGCATTTGGCTTCTGCAACCAATGCGCCCGTAACTGCATTTTTCTGCTCAACTGTACCTGAATTTGGCTTTGGGCCGCTCTCAAATGATTCACAAATCATTGAGGTAGCCAATTTAGACTGTCGCCCTTGTGGTTTGCACGGCCATAAAAGTTGCCCGAAGGGGCATTTTAGGTGTGGAGTTGATTTAGAGGTACCGGCTATTTAAGCCCCCAACGGAAAAGCCGGGTCTGAGAGCTGCTCTTTTTCAAGTGCCGTCAACTGCAAGTCGTTAGCGATGGAATGCACGCTAGGAAGAACAGATAAATAAACCACCAAAGAAACGAAAGCCATCGCTAAATATAGTGGATTATCGGTAAGAAAATAGGCAGCCAAAACCATTAAATTTGGTCCTTCTAAAAGTGCAAATCTGGTCATCAGTGCCGACTTATAACAATCTAATTTCTGTTTAAATACGGTTTTTTCATTGACCATTTGCAGACGTTGTTTAAAGATAAGTTGCGAGGCAATGAGGCCGCCAAGGGCGACGGTTGGAATAAAATAGACCATGATGTCATTGGGATGAAACCTTCCAAAATCAATAGGTTGGCGCCAATTGACTAAAAAAGCAAAAAGGGCCACGCCTGTTTGCACAGCAAAAATGGTCCAGTAGGTCAGGCGGGTGCTACGGAGGTAACCTCCGCTGGTTTGAATAAATGTTGCCATAGTTTGTTAATTTTAACGTAGTTGAGTATGAAAGCTTTAGCTACTACTAAAATAGAAATTTCTAGCAAATTTCAACCTGCTGACCACGCACCTCTGAAAAAACTTGTCCGTCATTATACACAAGTTGACCATTTACAAAAGTTTTTTCGATGGTTGCCGAAAAGGTATGCCCTTCAAAAACTGACCATCCGCATTTGGAGAATAATTGCGCTTTGGAGACTTTAAAAGGTGTTTGTAAATCGACCAAAACACAATCTGCAAAATAGCCTTCTTTGATAAAACCGCGGCCTTGAATTCCGTAAAATATAGCGGGGTTTTCGCAGGTCTTCTCGACGATTTTTTCCAAACTAAAAAAGCCAGCCTCAGCTAAACTCAGAAGCATTTGCAATAAATGCTGAACCATCGGACCCCCGGATTTTGATTGCATGTAAGGCTGCTCCTTTTCTTCTAAAGTATGTGGAGAATGATCTGTGGTAATAAAGTCAATATAGTTTTCATTGAGCGCCTTGATTAAACCCAGTCGATCTGCTTTTGTCTTGATAGATGGATCGTATTTAATTTTTGGTCCAAAGCGCTGGTAATCTTCTTGAGAAAAAAACAAATGCGGGATACTCACTTCACAAGTTTGCCGCTTCTGATGAAGTGGCAACTCGTTGTCAAACAACAACGCCTCTTTATAGGTCGTAAGGTGCAGAATATGTAACCTGGCATTGTGTTTTTTAGCCAAATCAAGACATCTTTTGGTCGCGACATAACAAGCCTCCTCTGATCGAATTTGGGCATGTGCATCAAAGGGGATGTTTTGGCCATACTGTGCACTGTAGGCTATTTCATTTTGTTCAATTATTGCTGAATCCTCACTGTGTATGGCCACAATGCGATCGGTTTGCTTCCAAACTTGTTCAAAGGCCTCCGGATGATCTGCCAACAATTGATTGGCACCTGAAAAATAGAGTCCGTCATCGGTGAGTGCAACAAAGCGCTTGTCTGAGAGATCGTAATCTGCAAGTAGCGCTAGATTGCTAGCCGAAACGCCAAGAAAGACACCATAATTACAAAGAGAATTTGCTTTTGCAAGCGCCAGTTTCTCACCGACCAATGTTGGGCTTAGCGTTGGTGGATCGGTATTGGGCATATCAAAAACGGTTGTAACACCGCCCGCTACCGCAGCAGCACTTTCCGTTGCCCAGGTCGCTTTATAACTTAGACCGGGTTCACGAAAGTGCACATGGGTATCAATAAGCCCTGGAAATAAATATTTTCCTTTAGCATCGATGAGGGATTCATTAGGTTGTGGTACGATATGATCCGCAATTTCCGAAAACTTACCATCAGAAATACGAACATCGCAAATCCGGATTCCTTTGGAACTAACGATATGCGCCTTTTGAATGATGTAAGAGCTTGTTTTCATTTATGGCTGATAATGATGAATTCGACGTAACATGAACAAAGCACCAATGATTGTTACTGCGGCGCAAACCGATGACCACCATTCTTGGAAAAAAATAAATGAGGTGCTTAACAGCAAGCACAATAGAATGTAGATGCGTTTCATCGGCTAATTACTGCCCTTGTCCTAAAGAATAAGCTGCTTTTCCGTTGAAGGCATACAGATTCTCTGTCTTGACCACGTCGACACCCGCATTTTCAGAAGCACTAAGTAAGTCAATAATGCCGTTTTTAGTGGCCTGCTCGGCATTTTTAGCCATGAAACGACAACGCCAGTGATCTGTACAGAATGTCTCCGGAAAACCTCCGGGATAAACTTTTATTCCTCGGTTGGTGATCAGCGCCAATTCAAATTCAGAAGAAGCAATTGTTTTCAGTTTTTCCGCCAATTTATCGACCTCAGTACCAGACCAGTGCACAAATAAATCAATGCCCTGAAGTGTTTTCTGCTTCGGTGCTTTGCGCTCGTATTTTGGCAAGTGAATTCTGGCATTCTCTCGGTAAGCCACTGCTGGGAAATTTTGTGGCACCTGCCCTAAATTGGCAATCACTGCTGCAGCAAATTCTTGGGTATTGACACGCTAAGAACTCACACCTTCCTTGTAAATATCAAAAGTATGAATGCCATCTTCTATGGTTTTAAGCCAAGCGTTTTGGATTTTTTCGGCAATTTGTGTTTGACCTACGTGACTAAGCATTTGAACCGCACCAAGTAGTAACCCAGACGGATTGGCAATACCTTGGCCCGCAATCATGGGTGCAGATCCATGAATCGCCTCAAACATGGCGCATTCTTCACCAATATTAGCCGAACCTGCCAATCCAACAGAACCTGCAATTTCTGCGGCAATATCAGAAATGATGTCTCCGTATAGATTGAGCGTAACAATCACTTCAAAATCTTGAGGTGCGTCGGCTAATTTAGCTGCACCAATATCGATGATCCAGTGGTCATTGGCAATTTCAGGGTATTCTGCAG
>JBJTNX010000213.1:0-3533 GCA_046074325.1 Sphingomonadales bacterium | reverse complement strand
TCAATAACTCTACCATGCCGCAAAGATCGGCATAAAAAAAACACCCGAAGGTGGTTTTTGTTTAGTTAATCGATCCGGTGACCCGTTTCATGAAGCCGTTCAAGGCCTCGCGTTTGGGAACACCATTCTGAATTTCTTTGTGAACTTCCAAAGCTCCAGAAAAATTAGAAAGTAATTCACCAATGACGTCCAGTTCTTCGTCTTTGATCCCTGGCGCGTCAATGAGGTTTTCGAGTGTTTCCATGGTCTCGTTGATGTAGTCTTCATCGTTTTGCTCGATGAATTCTACGATATGTTTAATGACTGGTAAGCGCATCGAGAACTTCTTGAATGGTTTCTATTTTATTTCCTTGTGCCTCTGCACGCAAAGCGCCATTTTCAAAAGAGGCAAAAGTTGGAAGGTTGCTCACGTTGGCAAATTTTCTTGAATTTGGGTAGTGCTCCGCATCTACATAAACAAATGCAATATCCGGATGACTTTCTGCCAAACGCTTGAATTTCGGCTTGGTGATTTTGCAGTTACCACACCAGCCAGCGCCATACTGCACCATGACTTTGGCGTTGGATGCCAAAATTTGATCCAGGCTATCAGAAGTTAGGTCGCTGAACATCAGATTAGTGTTTGCTGAGGTAATCTGCAACGCCTGTGCGTGTGGCGCTCATTGCGTCTTTTCCTTCTTCCCAGTTTGCAGGGCAAACTTCACCATGCTTTTGAACGTGTGCAAATGCATCGATCAAACGAAGGTATTCTTGTACATTGCGACCTACGGGGAAGTGGTTCACTGACTCGTGGAATACCATACCGGTTTCGTCGAGCAAATAAGTGGCACGGTAAGGTACGTTGTCACCAGCCATGTTGTCTTCGTCGAACATATCATAGTCGAGGATTCCTAATTCTTGTGCAAGTAAGCGTGTTGAATCCGCGATGAGCGGAAAACGAACGCCTTCAATACCTCCGTTGTCTTTGGATGTATTTAACCACGCAAAATGAACCTCTGCGGTGTCGCAAGAAGCCCCAATAACGATGGTATTGCGTTTTTCGAATTCAGCAGCAGCCTCTTGAAATGCATGAATTTCAGTTGGACACACAAAAGTGAAATCTTTTGGGTACCAAAATAAAACTACTTTCTTGTTGTTGTCGGTAGCTTGCTTGAGTACGTTGATTTGAAAAGCGTCACCCATTTCGTCAATGGCTTTTACGCTGATGTCTGGGAATTTTTTTCCAACTAAAGTTGACATATTGTTGTTTTTAAGTGATTACTAATGTTGCAACAAAGATACAGCGCTTTGGTTGGAGAAGTGATATAATTTATTTCGATTTATTTTATATTTGCATAGATATTCTCTATATGATTTCTCTACAACAAATGACTTACATCGTGGTGCTCAGTGAAGAGCGCTATTTTCAACGCGCCAGCGAACGCTGTTTTGTGACGCAACCCACGCTCTCCATGCAGATCAAAAAGGCCGAAGAAACATTAGGTTATATCATTTTTGATCGCGACAGCAACCCGCTACAACTCACACCCTCAGGACAAAAATTGATTCCTATTTTACGAGAAATATTGGCGGAAACGGATAAAATCAAAAAGCTTTCTGATCAACTTAAAGGGCATGTGAAAGAGGAGATTAGGATTGGCATTATTCCTACAATTGCCACTTATATGTTGCCCGATTTATTTAGCGAATGGCGCAGTGTCTTCCAGAATGTAAAATTAAAAATTCGCGAACTCAAAACGACTGAGGCCATAGAGGCTATTGAGAAAAAAGAGCTAGACCTGGCCATTATTGCGGGACCGCATCACGATGCACGCTTGCGCAGCATTCCGTTGTTTTTGGAAGAAATACAGGTGTACTGCCCCGAACACAACACTTCTAAAATAAGTTTCGAGCAAATTCAGCAAAAGCACCCATGGCTTCTGAATAAGGGCAATTGCCTTCGTACTCAAATGCTCCATTTTTGTCAATTAAAAGACGATGCAGATCAACAAGACTGGGATTACGAAGGAGGCAATTTACCTCTTCTCGTGGAAATGGTGGATAAAAACGGCGGATACACCTTAGTGCCGTCCCATTTCAAATTGAATGCGGCTCAACAAGATGGGATCAAAGAAATCGGTGACTTACAAGCGGCGCCTGCCAGAGAAGTCATTGCTTTGATTCCTAACCGCAGCATGAAAATGGCACATCTAGAAGCCCTGATCCGGCAAATTCAGTTGTTCTATGGACAAAAAAAAACCAACAAAAATTTGTTGGTTTTAGATTGGGATGTAGCCTAACGCTGCAAATATGTTAAGCTTTCGCCAAAGCAACGAAGTCGTCGTAGGCCAACTCTTTTTTATTAAGTGAAACGGTTTCCTTGAAGAAGGCCGTTAGTTTTGACTCGGCCAAGCGGTCGTAGATGCCATTGGCCTGCTCTTTGTTTTGTAGCAAACGCATTGCCGTTTCGGTGAGTTCGGCGTCGTCAGGAGCAGGTAATCCGTATTGTGCATAGTTGCCAATGACGAGTGATTTGGTAAAGCCAATAACTTCCTCGTTGGTCAACTGAATGTTGTTGTCTTTGAATATTTTCGTTTGGATTAACTGCCACTTCAATGACTGGAGGTATGCGGCAAACTCGCGGTCGAGGTCTTCGTCTGCAACTGGCTTTTCTGAAGAAGCTTTGATCCATCTTTTGAGGAAGGCCTCTGGAAAAGTCATTTTGGTTTCTTCCAATAATAGATCAAAGACATTTTTGGTAAATAAACGATCGGCGTCTTCTTCGAACATGCGTGCGAGGTCTGCCTCAATGCGTTTGTTCATTTCAGCTTCTGTTTTGACTTCGTCACCAAAAAGTTTTTGGAATAGTTCTTCGTTGAGCTCGGCCATTTCCATGCGCTTGATGTCATTGATGGTAAACTGAAATTTGGCATCGAGCGTAGCATATACCTCTGGCGCAATACCGAGCATAGCAGCGGCGTCTTCAGGACCTTTAGAAACAAGGCTAAGATCTATAGGGAAGGTATCGTTGACCTTTTTGCCATTTAGTAATTTGACACCAGCTTTGTTGTCGAGGAATTCCATTGAAATGGTCGTAGAATGGCTAATACCGCCTTCTTTGACACCGTTGGTATCGAGTTCTTCGATTTTACCCATTACCATGTCTTTTTCAGACACCGTTTCAGAGGAAATGAGTTTGCCATAGCGACGGCGTAAGTCTTCGGTTTGCTTTGTAATGAGTTGTTTGTCAATTTTGACCGTATTGTAAGCAACCTTTGTTTTGTTAGAAATCGGGAGTTCAAAAGCAGGACTGTATCCAATTTCATAACTGAAAGTGAAATCTGCAGGTACATCAAAACTGCCTTCTACGCCGTTTTCAATCGGAAGTGGATTGCCGAGGATCTCTAATTTTTCTTCGGTGATGACCCGGGCATTGTAGTGGAATAAGTTGGGGCTGTTATTACCGCAACAAAGGTTAGAATTGTTAAGAAATTACGAGTATGTACCAATGTCATAGCCGATAATAATCGGTAAAATTGGCTGTGGGATTGATG
>JBJTNX010000212.1:0-3092 GCA_046074325.1 Sphingomonadales bacterium | reverse complement strand
TTCAATATTGATGTTGTGTTCATCCGCGTCGCATTTGTTTTGTTTACAATGGCATTTGGCTCGGGGATTCCCATTTACATCCTTTTGTGGATCATCACGCCTGTAGCGAAGACGGCTAGTGAAAAGCTGCAAATGAAAGGTATGCCTGTAAATGTCGAAAGCATAAAAACGGAGTTCAAAGAAGCAGCTGAGCGTGTTGAAAAGAATACCAAAAAATGGTCTAATCAATTGCGCACAGGTTCAGGCATAAGCGATACGGCTAAAAGATTTGTAGATTTTATAAGTAAGGCATTAGGTGTTTTACTTTTTGTGTGGGGTCTTTTTGTTCTGGTGAGTGCAACCATCTTTTTATTTGTCGATCCAAAACTCATTCCTGCACAAATCAATGGTGAGTTCACCTCTTTAGGTGAACTGAGCGCACTGTTTTTTGAAACAGGTCAAATCCTTGATTTCATTTATTTGGGTGCCGCCTTGATTGCTTTTTCCATGGCTTTATCAAGTATGTTAATCGGTTTGCGTTTGTATTGACTATTCAAGGCAAATGGATGCGAACAGCGCTAGGGCTCTTTAGCGCCACTTCTATTATTGGCATCGTTTTACTGATTTTTGCTGGGGTTTCTACTGCTAAATCCTTCGCTATCGATGGCGGCATGAGTGCTGAAAAAGGTACTTATTTTGGAGATTCGCTGCAAATTGAAGTTTCAACCGAGCTGCACCTTAAAGCCTTTAATCACGAAAGATTTCAACTAAATAAAGAAGGTTTTCAGCCAACAAGAAATCCTGAACAAGGCTTGTTACTCGTGGACAACGGTCAAATTTACAACAGCGGTATTGCTATTGAATATACTGCTTCGAATGACAGTTTATTTCATGTGCGTATTGAGAAAAAAGCAAATGGGTCCTCTTATTTAAAAGCCAATCAGAGAGCTGCTCATATTCAGTTTCCATGTCTGTTGGAGGGAGGTAAATTAGTGATTTCAAGTGGTTTTTCTTTTCCTGCGAAAGATCGTTTGCGCGATCAAGAAGTCGTGTTGCACATAGAGGTGCCTAACGGTAAAGTTGTATTGCATCAGAACAAAGTGGTTTATCCGTATTTTTCGGAATCTGAACCTGATCAGGCCAGCGACCGCGCCTACGTGTACGGCGACGGAGAATACTCAGCGTGGTAAGACACTGCGATCTTTGCGCAATTGTTGCGCATCAAGCCAGTAAATGAGTTTAAAAGAAAAACTATTGAGCGCGCCGTTTTGAAGCGTGCTCGAGAGGTCTTGCCAATAGGCTACATTGACAGCATCGTTATTGGAGAACACCGCATTTTTCCAAACCAGATTGATTTCGCTTCCAGGCATAAAAACCCAGCGATACACAAAATCAATGGTAAACGCATTATAATTGATGTCGTAGGCAGATTTTCCGTCAGAGGTAAGTCCATTGAAGTCTGGCAAAGGATTGAGGCTGCCATCTTCTTCTAAAAGTGAAAAGTTTTGGTATTGAAGCGTAGAACGGTAGTGCCGCAGTCGCAAGCTCAAAGACATGCGATTGGTTAGGATATAATCTAACGAAACAAATTGAATGGTTGTATTGCGGTCTCGCTTTCCGAATAAAATACCTTGATAGGTTTGCGCTGGTGTAGCAAATGGAATGGCATATCCAAGACTATTGATTTGTAGCTCTTTCTCAAGTGAATAAACTAAGAAAATGGCATCAGAAAGTCGAATTCGAGGCCCAATATTATAAGCGTATTGTCGCCATGAGTTGTCCCAATAAGTAACGATGGTTCCACCAATATCGAGGGCAATTTTTCGTTGATAATTGGAAGAAAACCAGGCGTTGAAATAAGCATTTTGAGGAATAGTGAACACCGCGCCCCATGTTCTTGGCTCAAAATAATCTTTTGAATCTTGAAGCGCACCGCCAGTGCTTAGGCCAAAAGCGTTGAACTTTTTACTCAGCGCAAATACACTAAAGCTGAGCATATTTCCGGTAAAAGCATTAGGCGCATATAAATAGGACTGTGTGAAATTTGCTCTGGCATTCCATTTCATGAGTTGTTGCCATTTGGGTGTAAAATTTCGATATGCCACACTCGCTTCAAAAATTCTGCGGTTGTTATTGTAATTGAAACCGATATCATTGGGGTCATAAGAATCAGATTCCTGTAAATAACCCAAGCCGCCAATGAGTGCACCACGTTGCTTCTGGATGTTTAAGTTTAGATTGTGTCCGAGTGTGTTTGTGGCATCGAGTTGTGCCGATAGAATTCCTTTGCCGTTGATATTGTAATTGTTGTCTTTGGTATTCAGGTTGAAATTGAAGGCAGAAACATTGGCATCGTAAAACGAACCTGCGCGCCAAACGTTGGTGTTGGTGAACGTTAAGGAGGAATTATTCTTTAAATTTTGATCAAAAACGAGTACGTTGTAATTAGTCAACGGAGAGACCAGCACTTCTCTTTTACTGTTGTCAAGGGTGGAAACTGCAGTGCCAATTTGTTCGGCGTTGACCGCATTGAATACCCCAATACCAAGGCCATTGCTATTGTGGCCCGAAATTTTAGAAGCGTTGTAAAGTTGAGAAGAACCCGGAACATTTTCGAGGTATTCATTTGGTTTGAGCATGGTTTGTGTCACCTTGTAAGGCGCTTGAATGCCAATTCTTCTGCTGTAAAAAATGCCCGCTTTGTTGAAGAGCTCCATGCCTTCGGTAAAAAACTGGCGATTTTCATTGAATTGTACCTCAAAAGGGGTTAGGTTCAAAACTTGCTGATCAAAAACGACTTGACCAAAATCAGGAACTAAAGTAAGATCAAGGGTAAAAGCTTCGTTGATTCCGTATTTAATGTCCATTCCGCCATTAAAAGAGCGTAGTAAACTTTTAGAATTGTCTTCGTTTCTGATTTCGTCGGCGTAGGCAGATACATACGGAATAAGTGCCAAACGAAGTGGTGGACTGATATTGGAAAGGTTTGTGATATCACCACTTTCAAGCAGCATATTCTCAAGGTCAGGATTTACAACTACCCAAGAAGATTCTTCTCGCAAACGCGCAATTTGCCTGCCGATATTGATGCCTCAATCTTGCACCTCTTTTTG
>JBJTNX010000211.1:0-5527 GCA_046074325.1 Sphingomonadales bacterium | reverse complement strand
TGTGCTGAATGCCTTTGTCTTCGCCGTTTACGCGCTGCACCGGAATAGAGGCGCCGAGTTGGTCGCTGAATTCAAAATTGATGATTTTACCGATGCCGTCTTTGATGTCGCATTGGGCTACCAAGCGCGCTTGATCAGGGTCTTGTAATTCTGAACTAGAAACTTTGGAATTGGCCAATTGGTAAATTTGGTAGCCTTGGAAATTATAGGTTTTATCGGCATTGGGGTCGGCAGCAACGATAAACGGATCGAATTCTTCGTATTCCTCTTTGTAATTGTTAGAATTGACCGGATTGGAGAGCATTAAAATAACCTCATTGGCCAATTCTTGTGCTTGTACATCCGGTGCATGCGGCCCGTCGAGCACTTTAAAACAATTTTCAAAAAGGGCTTGCGCTTTGTCGTCGGCACGGCGCAGGGTCTCTACTGAAGCAAATGGATCGCCGTTGCTCGAACGGGCCCAAACCACCCCAACAGTGATGTTATTCACCGCACCAGGCTTCAGAATGAAGGGCCCCGCTGATTGTACAAAACGACGGTCGTTTGGCGTGTTGTTGGCGGTTTGTTCGGTCCAGTTGGGTTGCGGATTGCCGCCGGTTCCCCAACCGAGCGGATCGGTATTGCCAGGAAACATGAAATCACAGGGCGTATTTGGATCGGCTTCTGGGTCAGAGATATGCCCGCTTCCGCCATAAACGAATTTGGTGCCATCTTTCCAAAAACCACGCAAGTAGTTGTAGTAATCGCCAGCATTGACAGGGTCGGTTTGGTTCGGATTGGCGCCGTTGGTGGTGTTCGAGTAATACAAAAATCGGCGCATGCCAAAGCGTTCGTTGTCTACAATGCCATCTCCGTAACCAATGCCATTGAGCGCTTCGTTTTCCCAAATACCAAAGGCGTTGTCGAGGCCGTCGTTGTCTTGATACGGCCCTTCAAAGAAGTCGACTCCGACCGCAGGCGGCGAGTAGCCATAACCTTTAAACCCGGCGTTGTCTCCGTCAAAATTATCGCCGTTGTAGTAGTAACCTAAACCCCGATTGACATCACAACCCACATAGTCGTCATAGGGGTCGCCGAGTGCACCGTCTGTAAAGAACCCGAAATACGTGTTATATAAAGTTTGGGTTCCACGATTGATGAGCTCATAGTTGTAAAAGGTCATGTTGTTGACTTCGTCATTGGAGGCAAAGGCAAAAGCCTGCGCCCTGATTTCCATACCAATTGGATCAGCTCCTGTTTCGGTATGGATATTTCCTTTGTCGTTCATGACCCACCAATAATTGAGATCTCCGTAGAGCGAGATTTTGCGTTCTGTAGAACAATCTTTGGTCTTTTTGATGTCGTACCAAGGGAAATCGCCATCTTGCCAATTATAGGTGCCGTCATTGTTGTAGTCGTAGAATGGCGCTAAATAGTAATCCTGACCTTGCGATACATCGCCATGAGCAGGCCATTCTTTAATAATTTGAGGTACAGTGTAGTTGGGGAATAAATCAGCTTGGGTCGAGGTACCGTTTTGCATGTCGTAAATGCCGGCTTCGTACCAGGCATTGAATTCCCGAATTTCGTCTTGCGTAGAAATAAAGTGCTTGTCGAATTTGGCGCAGTTGTCATAGGTGGTTTCGGCAAAAACTTTGGAAAGCGGGCCGGTCCAGTAGTCTTGGCCATTGCGGTAACGCAGCGCTGCTAATTTGAGTTGGTTATTGACATCGGTGCCGCCAAGCCAGAGTGCTGCTGTAAAAAGTGCCATGATACCCGAGTTTTTAGGCACTTCGTACATCGAAAAGTTTTGGTTGGGCCGCTGCCACAAATTACCAGCGGTATGGATCATGGCCCGAACATTATTGAGTTCTAAGTAAGTAGTGTGCGTCGGTGGAGGGCAGTTGGCGCCTTTACTTTGGGTATTGACCTGCGGTTTTTGAGCCCCGGTATATGTTTGCGCAAAAAGCACTTGCGGCAGTGCAAAAGCGACGAAAAGGAAAAATATAATTTTGTGCATTTGGTGTCTAAATTAAGTAAAAAAACGCTGTAATTTGGAAGATGAAACAACTCAACTCTGCCGAAGATATCCACCAACTCGTATCGGCATTCTATGACAAAGTCCTTCAGGATGACATGCTGGCTCCTTTTTTCTCAAGGCTTGATTTTAAAGCACATTTGCCTAAAATGGAACAATTTTGGCGTTTTGCATTGCTTTCGGAATCTGGTTATACCACCAACGTAACCGAAAAACACCTACACATGCCGCTAAAACCCGAACATTTTGAGCGTTGGAAGGCCCTCTTCAATCAAACCGTCGATGAATTATTTGAAGGGGAACTAGCTACCCAAGCCAAACAGCGCGCTGCTGTCATTGGCTGGACGATCAACGCCAAAATGAACCCAAGCCAATAAATAAACATTTCATTCTTTAAAACTAAAAACGAAAGTCAGTCAGTTGTTGTGGGGTTCCTCTTAAATTTGAAATATGGCAAAGACGGCAGATATTTACAGCAAAAGAGGAATCCGTACGGGTTATGTTTCAACGGTAATCGGGATTTCCCTCGTCATTTTTATGATCGGCTTGGTTTTAGGCGGCATTTTTGGCTTGCGCAGTATTGAGAAACAGGCAAAAGAAAACCTGCAGGCCGATATCTTCTTTAAATCGGAACTCAATGATGCCGATATCAAGCAAATTGAGGAAGAGCTCAAATCTTGGCCTGAATTCGCCGATGTCTTTTTTATTTCTCCCGAACGTGCCATTCAAGAATTTGCAGGTGAAACCGAAGCAGAGAAAGAAGTGCTCGCCCTTTTTGATGCGGAAAACCCACTGCCTGCTACCATCGGCATCAAACCCAAAATGGAATTTGCCAGTCAGGCCGGAATGGCAGCCATCAAGCGCAAATTACTGACGCGCTTTTCAGAGGAAATCGATGAGGTCAATTATGACAAAGCCAGTGTTTCCAATGTCAATTTAGGCTTCAAGCAATTTGCACTATTATTTTTAGCAGTTGCATTGTTGCTCATCGTTATTGCAGTGGCCATGATCAATAACACCATCCGCTTGGCGCTCTATTCCAAAAGATTTACCATTAAAACCATGCAACTAGTCGGGGCAACCGCCATGTATATCCGCAAGCCCTTTTTGGGTCAGGCACTTTTTCAAGGTTTGTTCTCCTCCTTAATTGGGTTGGCCTTACTGCTTACCGTGTTTTACGGAATCAACAACTTACTCGAAACCATACAGATTGCTTACACCTTAGAGAGTTTCTTGCTTTTGGTGGCTCTACTTTTCGTCATTGGCGTTTTTATTACCATGATCTCTACTTGGTTTGCCTTAAACAAGTATCTTCGTATGAAATTAGATGATCTTTATTAATTATGAAGGACCCTATCAAACACTTTGGCTTTGACCCTGCCAATTACAAATGGCTTTACATTGGCTTGGCGATCAATATTCTTGGCTTCTTACTCATGATCGGCGGTGGTTCCGACGACCCCAATGTGTTCAAGGCAGACGAGCTTTTTAGTTCCGTGCGCATCACAATAGCCCCTATGCTTATTGTAGCTGGCTATGTCGTGATCTTCTATGCGATCATGAAGCGCAACAAAAAGGACCAAACAGAGTCTTAGCCCATGACTTTTCTGGATGCAATCATTTTGGCCATCATCGAAGGCCTCACTGAGTTTTTACCTATTTCGTCTACCGGCCACATGATCATCGCCTCTACGCTCATGGGCAATGCTTCCAACGATTTTGTGAAGCTATTTACCGTAGCGATTCAATTTGGCGCCATCTTATCAGTGGTGTTGGTTTATTTCCAAAAATTCTTGCAGTCTTTTCGCTTTTACCTTTTGCTCTGTGCGGCTTTTATTCCTACGGCTGTTATCGGTTTATTAGCCAAAAAACACATTGATGCCCTTCTCGAAAATGTAGTGGTAGTGGCTTGGTCTTTATTGCTAGGCGGAATCGTGTTGCTTTTTGTAGACCGTTTTTTTGCTTCAAACGAAACTCAAACTGAAGAAAAACCCCTTGACTTCAAAGCTGCTTTTCTAATTGGAACCATCCAATGTTTGGCCATGATTCCAGGTGTTTCTCGGTCTGCAGCCACAATTATTGGAGGCTTGAGTCAGAAATTAACCCGCAAGGCGGCCGCCGAATTTTCGTTTTTCTTGGCAGTTCCAACCATGTTTGCCGCTACGCTCAAAAGCATGTACGACGAAAAGAACTCCTCCTTGCCTCTGAAGGCAGGGAATGGCTGCTATTATTGGTAGGAAACCTTGTGGCATTTGGAGTTGCATACTTGGCCATCAAGTCTTTTATTTCTTTTTTACAAAAGAAAGGATTCCGCGCTTTCGGTTGGTATCGAATCATTCTAGGCGCGCTTATTCTGCTTTTATTGGCAATGGGTGTTGATCTTCAAATGGCAGGCTGATGCTAGATATTTCCGAAGGCCTGACCATACTTGTAGACAAACCCTACAAATGGACCTCTTTTGATGTCGTCAATAAAATCCGTTGGAACCTCAAGAAAAAATTGGGCGTTAAAAATGTAAAAGTAGGGCATGCAGGTACTTTAGACCCCTTAGCTACTGGCCTTTTGGTCCTGTGTTTGGGCAAACATACTAAATTAATCGAAGGCCTTACAAATGATACCAAAACCTACACCGGTACTTTTCTTGTTGGCAAAACGACACCCTCCTTTGATTTAGAAACCGCGTACAATCAAGACTTCGATACCACGCACATCGATGCTGCCTTGCTCGAGCAGGTGCGCGCATCTTTTCTTGGCATTCAAATGCAAACGCCGCCTATTTATTCGGCAAAGCAGATTGACGGCAAGCGCGCCTATGATTTTGCACGAGCCGGAAAAACCGTGGAAATGAAGCAGAGTCAGGTCGAAATTTTTGATTTTCAGATTGACGCCACTCGTTTTCCAGAAGTAGATTTTAAAATCAGTTGCAGCAAAGGCACATACATCAGAAGTATAGCCAATGATTTTGGCCTTCGCTTGAGCGCAGGTGCAACGCTAATTGGGTTGCGAAGAACGCAGTCTGGTGAATTCCAAATTGAGAATTCCAAAAGCGTCGATGACTGGATTGCGCTCATCAATCAGGACGAGGTTGTTCAGCTTTAACTGAACAAGCACTTATTCTTTAATGTGCTTTAGCTTTTCTTGCACTTCTTTGATGTAACGGTGGTATTTATCAATTTTGTCTTGGTAGCCGTTTTCTTCGGCCCGATGCAATCTTTTTTGAAGGTAGTGTAGACGACGTCCTAACTTGAATTTGTCCCATTTGTATAAGATGCGTTTCATGTGGCAAGTTTTTAATAAATACTGAATTTGTGCCCTTTTGGCTTCCTCTAAATGTAGCTAATAATAACTTAACATCCAACTGAATTTGTATTGTTTGGTTACTATTTTGTTTGTATCTTTGTGGCCCTGAAAGTCGAAAGAATGCCTCGGTGGCGGAACTGGTAGACGCGCTGGATTCAAAATCCTGTTCTTTCGGGAGTGCCGGTTCGATCCCGGCCCGAGGTACAAAAG
>JBJTNX010000210.1:0-3135 GCA_046074325.1 Sphingomonadales bacterium | reverse complement strand
TCGTCTTTTTGTGACAGCCGTAGGTATGCTTGTAGCACTTGCTAATTTCAAATACGAAAGCGCTGTTGTCTTGCCAGAAAAAGATGAAGATGCACATTATATTATTGGAGGAGGCGTATTGATCAGTTTGTTATTTGCCTTGGTCATTTGGGTCTTCATTTTATTTTTTGAAGCAACCATTAGGCAGCACTTTGAATTGAAACAGGGTGAAGTCAATTACTTATTTTTAATTCCGCTTAGTGTATTTTTTGTAAGTAGTTACCAGTGTTTCAACTTTTACTTGATTCGAAAAAAGGCCTACAAGGCTTCCGCACGAAACAAAGTGTACCGTCGTGGTTCTGAGGCAGTTGTTCAGAGCGCAACGGGTTGGCTTCGTTACAACCAAGGACTTCTATTTGGTAGTTTAATTGGCGATTTTGTGAATTTTATTGGTGCTTTTATCCAAATTAAAAACCAAGGATTTCGCATTCAAAAAGACTTCCATCAACTCAAACATATCCTCAAACAATATTGGCAATTTCCCATTTATCATGCTTTTCCTTCTTTTTTAAATACCATTTCACTCACACTTCCCGTATTTATTGTCCATGCGGCATTTGGCAAGGCGGAAACGGGCCAATTCGACTTAAGTAGGCTTGTGTTGTCATTGCCAATGGCCCTCATTTCAACTGCGCTATCACAAGTTTATTTGCAGCATCAGGCCGAAAAAATCCGAAACAAACAAAGTGTTGCTTCCGATTTTTGGAGCGTGAGTAAAGCTTTATTTTGGATGAGTATTCCGCTTGCACTCATAGTGTTTCTTTTTGCAACGCCCCTTTTCTCTTTTATTTTTGGTAGTCAATGGGCTTTAGCAGGTAAACTTACTGCGGTGTTGATTTTTGGACAAGCCATTAAATTTATTGTATCGCCAATGAGCTCGACGCTTGTTGCCCTCAAAGAGGTGCGCTTCAGTGCCATTTGGCAACTTCTTTATTTTGGCGCCATGGCGTGGCTTTATGCCAACCCTGGGAGCGATATTTTTGACTTTGCGCTGCGTTATTGCTACATCGACTTTGCGGCATACGCTTTCTATTATGCGCTCATTTACAAAATTGTACAACGCTACGAAAAAGCCCGTTTATGAAAGGACTCATAGCACTTTTGCGAGCGCATCCCTACTTCTCCAGTTATTTATTGGTTTATGGCTTATTGCAAATCGGACTGATACAAAGCACAGGTTTACAATATGCGCCGGCGCTCTTTTTCCTGTTTTTTGTGCCGTTCTGTCTATTTTACAGCCTCACGAACTTGCTACCTGAATTTCGAATAACGATGGGTTCGGCGCGCTTGAACACCTCAAAATTAGAATGGCTGCTGCTTGGTATGGGTCTCGTTATTGTGCTCATTCATTTGATTTGGCTTGGAAAAATACCACTTATAGAGGCTTGGCAAGCCACTAAATTATCAGCAGCCAACTTGATTAGAAAAAACAGTTCAGCCGGCCTACCTAGTTGGCTGCGTTATGCGAGTACCTGGACGGTAAGAGCAATATTTCCTGCTGCAACTTTGCTTTTTTTGAGTAAAAAAAATGACGTTTGGTTTATAATCAGTTTGCTACTCGGATCATTTTACGGACTGGCGCTGCTCCAAAAAAGTTTGGTGCTTTGGACCACCATTCCTGTTCTGGTTTATTTCATTCTTAACAAAAAGTGGATCGCAACGCTTGTCCTGAGTGCTACGATAGGTATGCTTTTTGTTTTGGCAGTATATGCCAATAATCCGCAGCTTCATGGCGGTGAACACGACCTGAAAATAATACAAAACAAAACGTCGAAAACCAGTCAAGTATCCGAAGGAATAGTCAAGCGAATTTTCCTAGTACCAGGAAAAACATTGGGACTTTGGTTTGAACATGTCCCCAAAGACAAACCCTTTTTGTTTGGTCAAGATTTTGGCCCATTTGCACGGCTTCAAGGTCTTCCAACCAAAGACTACAATTTGGAACTCTATCCGCTTTTTTATCCTGAGTATGCAAAACAAGGAATTCGAGGAAGTGTTAATGCCGCACATTTTATGCGCAGTTACGCAAATTTCGGCTGGTGGGGGCTCACGCTATCCGCTTTGATGATGGCTATTTTCTTTTGGCTTTTAAACAATATACATAGGAAAACCCAGTCTGAATTGGCCTTTAGTCTTCAAATTTTCCCTCTATTTTTGTTGAGCTCTGGTTCTTTACTCACTTTACTTTTTAGTGGTGGTTGGGGCTTGATTATTTTGTTACTACTTCTGCGTCAAAACCCTTAATACAAAAATGTCCAAATCGCTTCGCATTTGTCACCTTACAAGCGTTCATCATGATGGAGATATCCGCATCTTTCATAAGATGGCAAAAACAATGGCAAGCGAATTTGAAGTGCATATTGTGGTTCCAAACACCCAAACACGCATTCAAGATGGCGTTCACATTCACAGTTTTGAAGCCAATACAACACAGCGACGTACGCGGATGCGGCAAACTGTTGACCGCGTATTGAAAGAAGCTTTAGGAGTCACTGCCGATATCTACCAACTACACGACCCAGAGTTATTGCGTTTGGTCAAGCCACTCCAGGCTACAGGTGCCAAAGTGATATTTGATTCTCACGAAGATGTACCTAAGCAAATCATGGACAAATATTGGATTCCATGGTTATTTAGAAAGTTAATTTCGTTGGTTTATACCCTATATGAAAAGCGCAAAAGCCGCCAATTAGATGGTATTATTTCAGTAACACCTTCCATTTGTGCGAGATTTCGAAAAGCCAATCCTAAAGTTGTTCTCATACAGAACTTTCCGCTTCCAGATGAATTCCCATTACCGAAATGGTCCCTGAAAAAGACAAATCATTTTTGTTACATCGGTGGGCTTTATACCTCGCGTGGAATCAAAGAGGTGGTGCTGGCAATGAAAGAAATAGACGCTCACTTACATCTAGCTGGCCGTTTTGACGACCCCATCCTTCAGGCAGAATTAGAAGCGAGTAGCGCCTGGAAAAAAGTGACTTTTTACGGGCAAGTAGACCGAACTCAAATTCAAGAAATTTTACAAAAAAGCACAGTTGGAATTGTCACGCTGCATCCTACACCAAGTTACAAAGAGGCGTATCCAATAAAAAT
>JBJTNX010000209.1:0-2753 GCA_046074325.1 Sphingomonadales bacterium | reverse complement strand
TCTGACGACAATGTATATACATACATTTCTTTTTTAGATTCCAACCTTAACATTTCATGGGACTACAAATTCGGTTCTTGGCCCGAGCCCTGGTTTTACCAAATTCATGATATAAAATTCGATGAAGACTCCAACTACTTCTTTGTCACAGGAAAAGTCACTAATTATGATAGTGGGATTTCTACATCTTTTCTAGCAAAATATAGAAAAAATGGCACCCAAGTTTTTTTTAAATATTTTACTATTAATAATGCCGGTTTTATCGATATTTTATCTATGAATATTCTACAAGATGGGGACTTGTTATTTGCAGGACAAGGTATACATGAAAATGGTGTTCGCTACTTCTTCACCTACCGCACTGGCCCGGATGGCTACCATGAAGATGGGCAATATCTTGGTATACAAGAAATCACTGCGTCCGAAACAGATATCGGCATTTTCCCCAACCCCTCAGATGGCATTTTTCAGGTTTCAAGCATCAGTACTGAGCCAATGAAAATTACCATGCTAGACCAGCAAGGAAAGCAAGTTGCTCATTTTGAACTCAATGAGCTTACATCTAACAATTCCTTTGATCTAAGTGATCAAGCACCTGGAGTTTACTTTGCGCATGTGTCGCAAGGTGAGCAGCAGTGGGTGAAGAAGTTGGTAGTGAGGTAGTAAAAAATTATTAATACAATATTCAATATTTCAAAACGTTGTATCTTTGTATCTCAACTTCGCTAATTATTAACTTAATTATGCTCCCTCTAGGATACTGTTCTAGAGGGTTTTTTATTTATGCGTGTCTCATTTTTCATTGATGGTTTTAATTTGTATCATTCTACTCGAGATGTAGAAAAGGTAATAAGCTCAAAAGTGCGATGGCTAGATTGATTGTCAAGCCGAAAAGTTGGTGCTGAGGTAATGCTTAAAAAAACACCGTATACGCCAACTGGCAAGAAACGAAGCGGGTTTTTTTGTTGGTGAGGTCTGAGAATGCTTCGTTGTAAACATTTGAGCCACCATTGTTTGTGATCGACACTTGCGGCATCAAAGATAATTGTGAGGCCTTTTCTTTTTTAGAAATGAAGTTCTTTGAAAAAGATAGTCCGCCAATTAATTGAGCTTTGTGCCATTCTGGTGCATTTTTTTCAAGCGCTGCAACGCGGTCTCCTTCCCAGTATTCGTCAATTGTATAGGTATCTGTACTTGCGACGAGATAGGTAGGCATCAGGGTTAGTCCCAACTCAAAACCGTGCGCAAAGCTGCGTGCGCAACCAATTTGAAATTGTGCGAGGTGTTGGGTGCTGTTGGATTGATAACTTTGGTAGTAAAAAGGTAATGTAGGATAAGTTAATCCGACACCACGGTAGGCAAAAATCATAAATTGATAATTTAAACCTGCAGTAAAGATCCAATTATTATGTTGCTGTCTTGCTAAAATGCCTAGCTGAGAAGACTGACCATATTTATAGTCGTGGGCAAAGCCAATATTACTGATCGATGGATTGTAATAGGTGGCGGGCCCGACGCTAATTTTTATTCCGTACTGAGGATTGAAGTTATTCTGTGCCAAACAAAGAAGCGTTGCCAAAGAAAAAACAAAGCTAAAAATGAGTTTCATAAGCGGTAGTGTTTTATTGAATGGTGTAATGTGCTTCGCTGCTTGGTCCGTTGATCATATTGATGACCCCTTCGATTTTAAACACGTGGTATTTTTGCTCGGTGATTTCGCCGTTGAACTCAAATAAATGTGACTGACCAATCAATAGGGAATGAAGTATACCGTTTACTTTCTTTCCTTCGATAAAGAGGGTGTCTGTCCATTTTCCTTTTACCAAAAAAATGAGTTTTTCAGCATCTCTTTCAATTAATGTATATGCCTGAAAATCATTAACGGCAGTAGATTCATCATTATTTATACTCCAATATTTGACGGAATACTTACGGAGTTGAGGTTTTTCAAAAAAGGAACAACTTGTGAGTAAAACCAAACTTAAAATACTTATTGCTTTCATGTTCAGGACTTTATTTACTTAAAAGTACTTCAAATATAGAGGGCTACAAAAGAATGAGCTCATTAATTTTGAAAACAAGGGTTAATGCCCCCTCTTCGCTAACGCCTCGTAAACCACATGTTGTAAATCGGTGCGGATATTGAGGTCGCGGAGTTTCCAGTTGTCTTGGTTGGGGTGAACGCGGTTGGACAGAAAGATGAAGATGACTTTGTTTTTTGGGTCGGCCCAGGCAAGTGTACCCGTGAATCCGGAGTGGCCAAAAGATGCTTGGGATGCCAATACATCGCAGGTGCCACCTCCACTTGCAGTTGGCCGATCAAAACCGGCGGCGCGGCGGTTACCTGGGTACTGCTGTTTGGTGAATTCGTTGTAGGTGACCTCAGAGAAGAAGCGTTGGCCCGCCATATGGCCTTTGTTCAAGAAAAGTTGCATGATGTGCGCTAGGCTCCAGGCGTTCGAAAAGATACCGGCATGACCTGCCACGCCGCCCAACATAGCCGCACCCGGATCGTGTACATAGCCACGCAACAGTTGCTTGCGGTAAGCTTGGTCGTCTTCGGTCGGGACAATTTGTCGATCTGAAAATTGTTTGAGTGGCTGATACAAAATGCGCCCCAGGCCTAGGGGTAAATAGATGTTGCGGCGCAGGTAGCTCGCTTGGCTTTCGCCGATCATTTTTTCTAAAATGGGTTGGGTGAAATAATAACAGAGGTCAGAGTACACATATTTTTTGGCTCCAAGCTCGGAACG
>JBJTNX010000208.1:0-20126 GCA_046074325.1 Sphingomonadales bacterium | reverse complement strand
AGCACTGCCATCTCTTCTTTAATGCCATTTTTTGCTTTTAAATACTGTTTCATTAAGGGATTAATGCTTTTTCTCATAAGCTTGAACTCCTCGAGTTGCCGCGCTAATTCCATGTTGATTGTGTCGAGATGTAAATTTTGTTTGATGCGCAATTCCGTTTGCATGGCATCATTTTTTAATGTCGCAACATCCTTCATTACATGCTTCTCTAATTGTAAGCTGAGCTGTTCGAGTTGCTGTTGTTGTTTGTCAACATGATTGAGTAATTGGTCACGATTGAAATCAGCACAGGAATAAAAACCAAGGGCTATCAGTGCAATAAAAAGAATTGTTTTCATGTTATTCAAGCTAAATAGGTATGGATACCTGCTGTTAAAATTAACGCTAATATAAAACCGGTATATACCTCGAGTGGAGAGTGTTTATTTAAGTACAGTCTTGCGGCTAGTGTCAAGCCAGCAGCTAATAATGCGCTTAGTAACCACCAAATGCTAAACTGATCTTGAGCGCGCGAAAATACAGCCAAAAAACCCAATAATATGCCTGCTCCAGCCGCATGCAATGAAATTTTAATCCAGCGATTGATCAAGAGAAATATACTCGTTACCGCCACCCCAGAAAGTGGCAAGGCATAGTAATAGCGCGGCAACTGAGTGGCTCCAGCTTTATATACAAGTAGAAAAAATAGAACTAAAGAATACACCAACATGATCAATAACGGTAAACTTCGTTCTCGCTGTCTTTCTATATCTATTGTACTAATTACCTTAAAACGGTGCAACAAGATAAACGATAAACCAGGTGCTACCACGCTAAAAAGAAAGAAGATTGTAAAAAGTGCCCATTTACTCGGGTTGGGTGCAAAATATAAGCTTGACATGTTCATATTTGTGCTGTAAGCTGGTACAAATAAACTGATCAAGATGCCATAAGTCGGCATAAAAAGGGGCAAAAACACCCATGAAAAAAAGTGTGCGAGGTATTTCATAATTCTTTGCGCATTCGGGCCACTGGAATTTGGAGTTGCTCTCGGTATTTGGCTACCGTTCGTCGGGCAATGTTGTACCCTTTTTCTTTGAGTAAATCCATCAGTTTTTCATCGGTGAGTGGGTTGTGTTTGTCTTCAGCGGCAATTGCATCGGATAGTATTTTTTTTACCTCACGTGTCGAGACCTCCTCTCCACTATCTGTAGATAATGACTCCGAGAAAAAATATTTCAATGAAAAAATGCCGTAATTGGTTTGAACATATTTTGAATTAGCTACCCTCGAAACCGTAGATATATCTAACTCAACCATGTCTGCAATGTCTTTTAAGATCATGGGTTTGAGTTTAGTTTCGTCTCCAGTCAGAAAATAAGCCTCTTGGTATTCTAGGATAGCTCCCATGGTGAGCAGCAGCGTTTGTTGTCTTTGCTTGATGGCGTCAATAAACCACTTGGCACCATCTAGTTTTTGTTTTACAAATTGAAAAGCTTCTTTATCTGACTTAGAGCTTTTGGCGCCTTCGGCATAGCTGCGCAACATATTTTCATAATCGCGATTCACTTTTAAATCGGGTGCATTACGGCTATTCAAACTCAATTCTAATCGGCCTTCGTGTTCTAAAAGTGTGAAGTCAGGAATAATTTGTTGGTGATTTTTAGCGGCCTCGCGCATGGATCCACCAGGCTTCGGGTTGCAGCGTAAAATTTCATCGATTGCCTCTTTTAAATCTTGATCCTCGATTTCTAATTTTTTGGCAATACGCTCGTAGTGCTTTTTGGTAAACTCTTCAAAATACTGCTCTACAATTTTAAGTGCAGTAAAACGAACGATGTCTCCGTCTTGCTTTCTTTTAAGTTGTAATAATAAACACTCTTGTAGATTTCGGGCACCAACACCAGCTGGCTCTAACTCCTGAACAAGCGTTAAAACTTCGGCCACTTCTTGTTCAGTGGCTTCAATATTCATCGAAAATGCGAGGTCGTCTACAATTGCATCTACCGCTCTGTTTAAATAACCAGACTCATCTAAATTACCGATAATTAGATCGGCTATAATGAATTGTTTTTCATCTAAATAAAGCAAGTGCAGCTGTTCGGTGAGTCGCTCTTGAAATGACTGCTCCCCTGATAGCGGAATAACGCGCTCTTCGTCGTCTTTGGATTGATTATTGGCTTGTGTTTTGTAATCTGCGATGTCGTCGTCGAGGTAGTCCGAAATATCAAAATCGTCGTCGTCATTGTCCGAATCATAGTCGTCATCTTGTGCATCGTAGTCGTCATCATCAAGTTCCTGACCTTCTTCTAAGGCTGGATTTTCTTCTAATTCTTGTTTGATACGTTGATCGAGCTCCATAGTTGGCACTTGCAACAATTTCATGAGTTGAATTTGTTGAGGAGAGAGCCGTTGCTCAAGCTTTTGTATCAGTTGTTGACGCAGCGCCATTAGTCGATATACTGTTTGATAACTTGATAGATTTCTTTGGTGGCCATGTCGTAAACATAAATCAACACATGCATATTTGCTGCATTGTAATTGCCATCTAATTGATCAGGTACCACAAAACTGTAATTCACGTAATACTTGCCATTATTGAGGTCGGCAGCCGTTAGCTGGCGGCCAAAAGGCATGTTGTTCAAATTTTTGCGATGGATATCGCGGTGCACATAATTGTGATTGTGTGTGTTGTCAGACATTTTTTGATCCCCCACTAATGAATCTTCTAAAACATAAGCGACAATTCCCAAATCAGTTAAGGTTTGGTCCAGTTTTTCAACCTCGACGTGTAAAAATGCGCCTTTAGTTGACGGATAGTAATTGAGTGCCGATTGCATATTGACGCGTAAGTTGTTTTCGGTTAGTAGTGTGCTGGTCATGGAGGACCATTGCCCAGGGCTCTGAAAAATCACACCGCCGTTGGTTACTCTACTTACTGGCCCACGCGGGTTACCGACAAAACCACCATCATTGGCGCCAAACCAGGTGCCGATATACAAGCCATCTGGATTGGTAAAATCTAAGGTGTATTCAGCATCGACGCTTTGAAAATCGCCAATGCCATCGACACCAGCATGAATCGAGGCAACATGGACACGCCCAGGATTAGCTAATTGCAATTGGTGTGCAAGCTCCGCTGCGGCCGGACAGAAAATACATTTGTGGCCGGTAAAATCCTCAATTAAAATATTTCGATCTGTGTTCGTATTGGCCGTAAATGTAGGCCATTCGTTCGCTAAATAATCTGCCCAATTTCCCGGATAGAGTGTTGTGTCTAGTTCTAGAGTAACTGTCGGTGGATATGGATTGGTAATGCGATCACAAGAAGGTAAGAAAGCGAGCCCAAAAAGGGTGGCAAAAGCGAGTATAAACGTTACTTTTTTCATCTTAAAAACTGTGCGTTAAATTAATCATAAGGCCATTGTTCGCAGGTACAGGTCGGCAAACACCCCCCACGCAAAACAAGCCTGCGCGCTGACGACCATAGGATACAGTTAAGCGCGTTGCGTCTTTGATGTAACCACATGTAATAATTGGGTAATTGACTCTTTTACTTAAGTCGTCGTTGCCATAGTTGTATTGGTTCATGGCTGAAAAGAACCATCCGGGCGATATTGTATATTCAACAAGTGCTGTAGCCCAGTTGCCTTTGTCGTTGATGCCAAGTTCATTGCGCTGAACCCACATTCCTTGGAGCTCCCAACGCAACGCATGATGCGCATTGATTTTGTAGGTACCTTCTAAAACAGCGATACGGGCATGAATGATTCCTTTCGCATCACTGACTTTAACAACATCATTGTTGATTTTGATATCGTAGTAACTTAATATGCCACTCCATTTTTTATTGAATTTCTTGGTGACATTAAAATTGATATCTTGCCAATACAGACTATCGCTCATGTCAAATGGCCGCGTATGATACAACACGCGAGAAGAATCATTGAGATCAATCCCGTTAAGTGTTTGCTCGGGGCGATAGGTTGTTGAATAATTCAAGCTGAGGGTTGTGCCGTATTTTCCACCTAATTTGGATCCTTTTTTAAAAGTATATAAGATATCTGCCTGATAAGCAACTTCTCCCATTGGTTGCGTGGCATATGGATAAAGCGTAGCAACCAAATTATAGGTATGGGTTTTGTTTAAAGATGGTAAAAAATTAATCAAGAGGTCTTGGAGATCTTTGGTGCGGTCAGAACGGAAACTCATGTTGTCTACGGACTTTCCGGACAATAAAATCCCTAAACCTTTTTGCGTATAACGCAAGTTGAAAATGGCAGCATGACCATAATTGTAAATATATTGGTTATCAGATGAAGGGTCTTGTTCTTTGAGGATATATTCTACATCTGCATAAAAATTGCCGTAGGTCAGTTTAAGTCTGCCGCCATAAGCACCCACATTTTGTGGCAATACCCATTCCGGATTGTCGTCTTCTTGGTATTTACTCACGAACGAAGCGCCCAAAACAACATCGAGTTTTTTGTCTTTGAGCAGCTTAAGTCCTTCATTTAAATGCCACTCGGCGTCAGCTCCTCGGACTAAACCCGCGCCATGTACAATTTGACCTTGTTGGAAAGAAAGGCGCTGCGTTCCATAAACGCCTTTAATAACAAATCCTTTACCTGGTCTGAGCACAACGCGCATACCATCCAACAGGTTGTCGTAACCTAAATTACGGTCTTCGTAAGTTCTCAATGCCAACCCCGATCCGAACTGTTCATAAAAAGTTCCGAGCGTGACGTCCACGAAATCATTTTGATAGCCTACATAACGCATACCGATGCCCGTGCCATCAAAACGATTTGGATACCCTTGAATGCGTGGTAAATAAGACTCAAAACGCAGACCAGCTTTAAAGTTCCCTTGTGTGTAAAAAACATTCATGTAGGAATTCATGAGGCCTTTTTGAACAGGCTGCTTGGCGTTGATGATGCTGTCCTCATTGAGGTATTGGAAAACGGTCTCCATGTTTCCTGTAAGGTTGCCTTGTGCAAAAGCAAGTTGATTCAGGCAGAAGAATCCGAAAAGCAGAAAGGATTTTTTCATGTATTATTTTTGACTCAGCTTGAGTAACTCTTGGTGTAATTTTTCTTCGTCTCCAGGAGCGTAATTGTTATGCGAATAAACGATGTTGCCGTTCTTGTCAACCAAAAAAGTATGGGGCACGTTATTTACACCCATGGCGCGTTTGAAGTCCCAGTTTGGATCCATAAGTACGGTGTAGTCCCAAGCTTTTCCATTGACGTAGACAGGAACCTGACTTTTTGTTTTTTCATCGTCGATAGCTACAGCAACAAGTGTAACGCCTGTTTCAGCGACCCAATCTTCATAAACTTCATGAATGGTATTGAGTTCTTTCTTACATGGTGCACACCAAGTAGCCCAGAAACTGATAATCACGGGGCCGTTTGCCGTTAACTCAGCTGTATTAACAGCCTTCCCCTTCATATCTACTAGTTTGACTGAAGGTACTTGTTTCAAATTTTGAGCAGCTTCGGTTGTGGGCTCCTGGGCAAATGCACACAAATAAATGGTAAATGCAAATAGAAATAATATTGTTCTTTTCATGGTGAGATTTTTCAGGGGCAAGACAAAAACCTTGCCGAATTCAAAAGTAAGAAAAAACAGCCGATGGAAAAAATGGCTTGGATTTTGATAAATGCGCTGAAAAGCTTATTTTTGAACAAACATGTATATTTCATGAAAGCCTTATTTACCTCTCTTCTTTGTCTCTTGAGTCTGACGACGCTCGCTCAAAACAATATTGTCATACACATCGACGGACAAACCAATGACATCTCTGGTCAAACACATACTGTTGTAGCACCATCAAGCGCATCATTCGATATTCCTTTTGATGTCGTTAACAACACCGGATCATCTGCCCAATGGCGAATCACTCGCAAACAATTAAGTATTCCTACCGGATGGACCGACGCGCTCTGCTGGGGGCACTCCACAGACCCATTCGGCGGCACCTGCTATTCTTCAGGTCAAATGAATAGCAATCCTTGGACAACCCCAGGTACGCAAACCGTCTTATTCACCATCAACGACGGCGAGTACGGCAAAATGAAAGTATCTGTAGACCCCGAAGACAACACGTTCGGACAAGCACACTATCGTTATTACATCACCACAAATGGTCTGAACATGCTCGACTCTGTAGACCTTATTGTAGATTACCTTGCTTCAACAAAGCCCGTGGTTAAAGAAGAGCTCAGCATTACGGTTGCGCCAAACCCAAGTACAGAATACGTAAACATTCAATTTACCGGCACAGAACAGTTGCAACTTAAAATGGTAGATGCCCTTGGAAATGTAATTTCACGAGAGGTCCTAACTGGTAATCGTAAAATCAACGTCAGTGACCTCAATAGCGGTATTTATTTCTTGGTATTCGAAGCCCCAGGATCCAAAAGCATTACCCGTAAATTGGTTGTCAGACACTAATGTCCAAACGCAAGAAGCCAAAAGCTCCCCCGACTCAAGCACCAAGAAAAAAAGCAGGCATCACTACCCTTGTGATGCGCATTTTTGAACAAAATCCAGGAGTAGAACTCACTCATAAACAAGTTGCTACACTTCTCGATGCCCGTGATGCGCGTGCGCGTCAGGTCGTTTTTGAATCATTGAATACCCTTGCCAATAAAAAGGCCATTCAAAGAATCAATCACCACACCTACAAATTAGCCGGAGCGACCAATTTACTCGAAGGAACTATTTCAATTACCCAACGCGGGGCAGGTTTTGTTACGGTCCAAGGTCATGAAAAAGATATCTATATTGGCCCGTCTAATATTGGCCAAGCACTCAACGGTGACACCGTTAAAGTAAGGGTCTTTAAACAGGGCAATAGTCGCGATGAAGGCGCAGTAACAGAAGTGACTGAGCGCGACCGCATTCAGTTTGTTGGCACCATCCAAATACGAAACAACGACGCACTAATGGTGCCTGACAACCCAAGAGCAGGTGTCGAAATTAAAATTCCACACGACAAACTCAATGGCGCACTGCACGGCGAAAAAGCACTCGTAAAGATTACCGTGTGGCCGAAAAGTGCAGAAAGACCCTATGGCGAGGTCCTCGTGCGTTTAGGTAAGTCTGGCAGCAACGAAACCGAAATGTTGTCCATTCTTTATAATCAAGGCATCAATCCTGTTTTTCCAGATAGTGTAATGGCCGAAGCCGAGCAAATTGGCATCGAACTTGACCCAAAAGAAGTGGCCAACAGACGCGACTTCAGATCCATACTTACTTTTACAATAGATCCCTTTGACGCCAAAGATTTCGATGACGCCATTTCATATCAAGAATTAGAAAACGGACATTTTGAAATCGGGGTTCATATTGCAGATGTTAGTCATTATGTGCGCCCTGGCTCTGCCATGGACCAAGAAGCATTATTGCGCTCCAATTCAGTATATCTCGTAGACCGCGTTATTCCAATGTTGCCCGAGCAGCTCAGTAACTTGGCTTGTTCCTTGCGCCCACACGAAGACAAATTTGCTTTTTCTGCTGTCTTTGAAATTGACGAAAAAGGAAAAATTTTCAAGGAGTGGTATGGCAAAACGGTAATTCACTCAGACCGCCGCTACACCTATGAAGAAGCACAAGACATCTTAGAGGGCAAAGATGGAGACCACGATATCGTGCTTCGAAAAATTGATGCACTCGCCAAAATTTACCGTGGGCAAAGACTCAAAAACGGCGCACTCAGCATAGAATCAGAGGAGATGCGCTTTAAACTTAACGATGAGGGCAACCCAGATGGCGTTGTGATCAAAACATCAAAAGACGCTCATAAACTCATTGAAGAATTCATGCTGCTGGCCAACCGCAAAGTAGCCGAATATCTTTCGCCAAAGAAAAAAGGCCAAGAAAATTTTCCAATGATTTACCGTGTACACGATACACCAGACCCGTCCAAAATGGAGCTTTTTGCTGTGTTTATCGAAAAATTTGGGCACAAAGTAGATATCCAAGACCCATTAAATATTGCAAAAAATCTCAACGCACTCTTTGAAGAAATTCGAAATGAAAACGAATTTTCTCTGGTGCAATCTATGGCCATTCGTTCTATGGCTAAAGCAAGTTATGATACGGTTAATATCGGACACTATGGCCTGGCTTTCAAGCATTATTCGCATTTTACCTCGCCCATTAGACGTTATGCCGATTTAGTGGTACACCGGATTCTTCAAGAGGAACTCACCACGAAAAAACATAAATATGGGGGTGAGCTCGGTGCCATTTGCCAACGCATCTCTAAAAATGAACGCAAAGCAGCCGAAGCCGAACGGGAATCAACTAAATTTTTCCAGTCGCTGTATGCTATGGAATTTGTCGGGGAGGTTTTTGAAGGAACAATTTCTGGAATTGCCGAACACGGTATGTTTGTGAGAATGGACGAAAACTTCTGTGAAGGAATGGTCCCTATGATGGCTATTCCCGGAGATCGTTTTTACTTTGATCAGGAAAAATTCCAGTTAGTTGGTGCTAAAACTAAAAGAACTTATCAATTTGGCGATCGTGTTAAAGTACGTATCGATCAAGTTAGTACCAAAAAACGCCAGATAGATTTAGAATTAGTTGTGAATTAACTGCTAATACAAGAAGTTATTGTAAGGGTAACGCACCTTAAAAATCGCCTTTACCTCTTCGTAAAGTACCCCTTTTAGTTCCTCTACGTTTTCTTTGTCAGTTGCCGATATAAAAACACATTTAGTCTTGCCCATTTTGGCCATCCAAGATTTCTGAAGCGATTCTAATGTGCGGATGTCTTCTTCTGGCTCCCCTAATTCGGCCATAGGTGGCTGATATGCATCAATTTTATTGAAAACAATTATGGTGGGTTTCTCGGTGTTGTCGATTTCATTGAGGGTTTCATTGACCACCTCAAAATGCTCTTCAAAGTTAGGATGCGCGATGTCCAAAACATGCACTAATAAATCTGCTTCTCGAACCTCATCAAGGGTAGACTTGAATGACTCCATAAGTTGTTGAGGTAATTTTCTGATAAACCCAACAGTGTCGGTGAGTAGTAAAGGCATGTTATCGATTACTACTTTTCGGACGGTGGTGTCAAGGGTAGCAAATAATTTATTTTCTGCAAATACATCTGACTTGGAGAGGAGATTCATGATGGTGCTCTTTCCAACATTGGTATAACCAACCAAAGCTACACGCACTAGTTGGCCTCGGTTGCTGCGCTGAACGGTCATCTGCTTGTCAATTTCACGCAAGCGCTCTTTCATTAGCGCAATGCGCTGCTGAATAATTCGACGATCGGTTTCAATTTGAGATTCACCAGGGCCACGCAAACCAATTCCTCCTTTTTGACGCTCTAAGTGAGTCCACATGCGGGTAAGGCGTGGCAACATGTACTGCAATTGCGCAAGTTCTACTTGGGTCTTGGCATGGAAAGTGCGTGCACGGCTAGCAAAAATGTCTAGAATTAAAATGGTTCTATCAAGAACCTTACATTCGAGTTCGCGCTCTATGTTGCGCAGTTGCGAAGGGCTGAGTTCGTCATCAAAAATAATAAGCTCGATGTCGAGGGCCTTCATGTATTGTTTGATTTCTTCGAGTTTCCCGGTGCCAACATAGGTGCGCGGATTTGGATACGGAAGCTTTTGAAAGAATTTCTCCACGGTAATTGCACCAGCGGTTTCGGCCAAGAATTCGAGTTCATCGAGGTGTTCTTGCGCAACTTCTTCGGTCGTTTCAGAGGTAATTACCCCTACGAGTACACAACGTTCTTCGACGGCATCAACAGTAACGTGACCTTGCATTTATTGACGTAGACCTTTTACGTGACTGAGCACTAGATTGATATTTTCCTTGGTTTCAAGCAACGCTTTCATGGAAGGCATGGCGCCTTTTCCATTTTTTATTATCGTCGTGATTTGCGCATCCGAAAGACGGGACTGACTTAAGTCTTTGGCGCCACTGGCCCCGAGTTTGCCGTCCTCACCATGACATTGCGCGCAGTGCATGGTATACAAGCTAGCTCCTTGCTCCGAAGGGGTTTGCTTGGAAATATTTTCTGGTTTTTGTTCAGATTCGTCACATGCGTAGAAGAACAAACCGACAATGCCCAAAAGTAAAATGTTTTTTAGAACCATCCTGCTCCTAATTCTGTTCTGAAAGGCCAAGGAATAAAGGCAAGAACTAAAAGTAATCCGAGCACATACCAAACCTTGATTGCTTTGAATTTCTCGGCATCTGTAGCGCCTTTTTTAGATTTGCTGTGGCCAATAGTAATGGCTACAATGGCGAGCAGCATGCCAACTAAATGCTCCATGCCGAAGAAGCGGTACATGGCTTCTTTCATCCAGCCATCAATAAACTGAACTTTTGCTGAGGTAAAATACAAAGCCAGGCCAAGTAGTAATTGGGTATGAAAGGTGATCATGGTAAATAAATTGACCAGGCGATGCTTTTTTTCATAATTCTTGGCAGTAAATGCATTAAAAATGGCAAAAACCAAAAGAAATAGAGCGATCCAACGCAATCCTGAGTGAGCTGATACAAGTGCTTGCATAATAATTGATTTTAGGGTTTAGTCATTTAGTTTAAGTACAGCTAAAAAAGCTTCTTGCGGAACTTCTACACGGCCCACTTGGCGCATGCGTTTTTTTCCGGCTTTTTGTTTTTCGAGTAGTTTACGTTTTCTGGTGATGTCGCCCCCATAACATTTGGCGGTAACGTCTTTACGCAAGGCCTTGATCGTTTCTCGGGCAATCACTTTAGCTCCGATAGCCGCTTGAATAGGAATTTCAAATTGTTGACGTGGAATGAGCTCGCGTAATTTCACGCAGATTTTTTTGCCTAGATCAAAGGCATTGCTGCGGTGAACGAGTGCAGAAAGTGCATCAACTTGTTCGCCATTGAGTAATAAGTCCATTTTGACGAGATCTGATTCTTGGTAACCTATTGGATGGTAGTCAAATGAAGCGTAGCCGCGAGATACGGATTTCAGGCGGTCATAGAAATCAAAAACGATTTCGGCCAATGGCATTTCAAAGGTAATTTCAACGCGGTCTTGGGTAAGATAAACCTGATTTTTGAGCTCGCCGCGTTTTTCAATGCAGAGTGTCATGACACTACCGACATATTCGGTTTTGGTAATGACTTGTGCTTTGATGTAAGGCTCTTCGATGCGGTCCATGCCAGAAGGGTCTGGCAGTTCTGATGGGTTGTTGACGATCATGACCTCATCTGGATTTTTCTTCATGTAAGCACGGTAAGAAACGTTTGGCACTGTGGTAATCACGGTCATGTTGAACTCGCGCTCCAAACGCTCTTGAATGATTTCCATGTGCAGCATGCCAAGAAAACCACAACGAAAACCAAAACCAAGTGCCGCAGAGGATTCTGGTTCAAACACCAAAGAGGAATCATTGAGCTGCAGTTTTTCCATCGAATAACGCAACTCTTCGTAGTCTTCGGTGTCTACCGGATAAATTCCAGCAAATACCATAGGCTTGACATCTTCGAATCCTTTTATAGCGGAGTCGCAGGGGTTGTCAGAACCTGTTATGGTATCTCCTACTTTGACTTCATTTGCGGCTTTGATGCCTGAGATAATATAGCCTACATCTCCGGCGCGCACCTCGTTTTTGGGAGAAAGGTCCATTTTGAGAATGCCGATTTCGTCTGCGTTGTAGTCCCGGCCAGTATTGAAAAAGCGTACTTTTTGACCTTTCTTTAGTACCCCATTTTTGACGCGGTAATAGGCGATTATTCCACGGAATGGATTAAACACAGAGTCAAAGATCATGGCTTGTAGTGGAGCAGATTCGTCTCCTTTTGGTGCAGGAATGCGTTTAACTACTGCCTCTAAAATTTTATCGACGCCTAGACCCGTTTTGCCCGATGCAGGAATGATGTCTTCTGGGTCACAGCCAATCAGGTCAATGATTTGGTCGGCAACTTCCTCAGGCATTGCGCCAGGAAGATCCATTTTATTGAGAATTGGAATAATTTCGAGGTCGTGCTCGAGCGCTAAATATAGATTTGAGATCGTTTGCGCCTCAATACCTTGAGAGGCATCAACAATAAGTAATGCGCCTTCACAAGCCGCAATAGATCTGGAAACTTCGTAAGAAAAATCGACGTGTCCTGGGGTATCAATTAAATTGAGAATATAGTCTTGGCCTTCGTGCTTATAGCTCATTTGAATGGCATGCGACTTAATGGTGATGCCTCGTTCGCGTTCGAGGTCCATGTCGTCGAGGGCTTGGGCTTGCATCTCGCGGTCAGAGATTGTGCCGGTAGTTTGTAACAAACGGTCAGCGAGTGTGCTTTTGCCGTGGTCAATGTGAGCAATAATACAGAAATTGCGAATGTGCTTCATAGGGTGCAAAAATACGGAATCTATGGCACATAACAAGCCGGAAAATAGAGGCCTAATCAGTAAATCTACTTATCGCTGTCTCGGGGTGTAATGGCTTGTTGTCTAAAATGTGTTCGGTCAATTCACGAGCCAAAGTAGGTGCCATCATGTAGCCTTTTGTGCCGAGTCCGTTCAAAATATAAACACCTCGCCATTGTGGGTGCTCCCCTAAGAGCGGTCTGCGGTCTAGTACTGTTGGTCTGACCCCCACATTTTGTCCTTGTATTTGGTAATTATAGGAACCCAATGCTGCCAGGTTTTGTTCGAGTTGAATTCTGGCTTCTGGGGTACAATTTAATGTTGAATTATTCCACTCGTAAGTGGCGCCAACCTTGAATCGGTCTGCTCCTAGAGGCAAAACGAAACACTTTCTATTTAGCGATTCGGTGGCGTTAATTTGCTTACTTTCGATTAGTAGCGTTTGCCCTTTTGTCTGCTGCAACGGCAAATATGAAAATGTAGCTTCTTCTTTTTGTCGATATCCCAAGCAAAACACGACATAATCATACCTTTGACCTTCGTAAATTCTGGTTTGAGGCTGCCATTTTTGTGGGTCGAATTCACTCGTAATGAATTGGTGTTTTGCTTTAAAATAGGCGCTATTTTGCGCCACCCACATTGGCGCATTGATCCAAAATGCATTTTTCACACGACCACTACCAAAAGTGTTGGTTGCATCGGTATTTTGCAAATCCTGGCTTGTTATTTTTTCCAAATAATTGAAGAATTCTTGGTCTTGCGACTTCTCCTCCCACAAGATGCGTTCTTGTTCTGAAGAGAAAAATCGCCGAATCACAATAGGATGAAAGAACGAACTGGCCAATCGTTGCTCTATTTGTAAATAAAACGCTCTGGCTTCAGGTAAAAATTCATCGAGTCTCCAAGATTTATTCATCCGCCGAAACACCATTGGATTCACCATTCCGGCTGCGATTGCGCTCGAATGATTCGTGCCGGTATCCATCAAAACAACTTCTAACCCATTAGAGAGTAACTGATGAGCCATACAAGTGCCTGCCAAACCGGCGCCAATAATTAGTGCTTTTTGTGCCATGCATTATTTTGTAAAAGCGAAACTAAGCAAACTAATCTGAACATCAGGCGCGGCCGTTTTAATTGCCGCGGATAAAGCAGCTAGAGTAGCTCCAGTTGTAATGACATCGTCTACAATCAAGATGTGTTTAAATTGCGCGAGCGCTGCTTGAGTTTTAAACATATTTTGTACGTTATCCCAACGACCAAAACGGTCATTTTTGGTTTGGGAGACGGTGTGTTTTTTCTTTTGAACCAACTTGATCAAAACAGGTAAACCCCATTCTTTGGCCAGTCCTCGCGCCAAGAGTTCGCTTTGATTATAACCCCTGGCAAATTTTTTTCTAGGATGTATTGGTACGGGCAAAATCGCATCCACATTTCGAATGGGATGTTGTCTCAATTTGCTTGCCATGTGCGCGCCCAAAAAAATCCCCAACGGCGCTTTGAAATCATATTTAAGTGCCCTAATTAGCGATTGGCTCACTGCCCCTTTTTGGTAATAATAAAGTGCGCAAGTATATTTAATTTGAATCGGCGTCCAAAATAATTGATCGAGTTTAGTTGGCGTATGCTGTAATTCAAAATAGGTGCGTTCGAGCCCTTCCCAACACAACCAGCACAAATAACGCTCTTGTGAAACAAGTTCCTTATTACAGTGTAAACAGACATTAGTAAAGACCAAATGACCCAGCCCATCTGTGTAGTTTTTGAGCACAAAACCCAATTTTTGAATATATGTAGCCATCCTTCTTGATTTAAACAAGCAGCTGTTCAAAACTGCAGTCATTTCTCACAACAATAGTAACGTTGTTGTGTTAACTTTATTGAGGTCTTCTTTCTTACAAAAAATATCGGTTCGACATTACAATTTTCTTCGGAAAAATTATCAAAACTGCGCGCTAAAACATGTGAATATCTTTCTAAGTTGTGTTGAAATGCGCTGAAGCGTTTGTCCATGAAAGGATTGCGATTTTTTGTGTTGAAAACCGTAGATAAATGTTAATTTCTTTAATTGATTTAAACCTGAATTTTAACAATTTTTGTAACCCTGATTTCTAAAATAAATCTGCAACCCAATTACTATGGCACAAACACTACACGAACCCATTCTTGAAGAAAATAAAAGTCGTTTTGTCTTGTTTCCAATTCAACATGACGACATCTGGAGTTTCTACAAAAAGGCCGAAGCAAGTTTTTGGACTGCCGAAGAAATCGACCTTTCTCCTGATTTAATTGACTGGGAGAACAAACTCAACGATGATGAGCGCCACTTCATAAAACACGTTCTTGCTTTTTTTGCGGCTTCTGATGGAATCGTAAATGAGAACCTCGCCGAGCATTTCCTCAATGAGGTGCAATACACAGAAGCTAAGTTTTTCTATGGCTTTCAAGTGGCAATGGAAAATATCCATTCTGAAACCTATTCGCTTTTGATCGATACTTACATCAAAGATACCCAAGAAAAAAATTATCTTTTTAACGCCATCGACACCGTAGATTGCGTTCGAAAAAAAGCAGACTGGGCATTGCGCTGGATTGACCAAGGTACTTACGCAGAGCGCCTTGTCGCTTTTGCTGCAGTTGAAGGCATTTTCTTCTCTGGCTCTTTTTGTTCTATTTTCTGGCTCAAAAAACGCGGCCTAATGCCAGGCCTTTCGTTTTCAAACGAACTCATCTCCCGCGATGAAGGTTTGCACTGTGATTTCGCTTGCTTACTGTATACCAAACATTTGGTCAACAAACTTCCAAAGGAGAAAGTCCGTGAAATTATCACGCATGCAGTCGAAATCGAGAAAGAATTCGTTACCGATGCTTTGCCAGTAAAATTAATCGGCATGAATAGCGATCTCATGGGTCAGTATATTGAATTTGTTGCCGATCGCCTTCTTGTCGAATTGGGTAATGAGCGCGTATACAACGCGAGCAATCCCTTCGACTTCATGGACATGATTTCTATCCAAGGTAAGACCAACTTCTTTGAAAAACGTGTCGGTGAATACCAAAAAGCCGGTGTACTTGCCGGTAAAGAGAACCAAGCATTTAGTCTTGACGAAGATTTTTAAACCAACCTAAACTATAAATATAAGGAGCATATGTACGTTGTTAAAAGAGACGGGAGAAAAGAGTCCGTCAAATTCGATAAAATCACTGCGCGCATCATCAAGATGTGCTACGGACTAGATCCACTTGTTTCACCTGAGGCTGTGGCAATGAAGGTCATCGAAGGGTTGTTCGACGGTGTTAGCACTACTGAATTAGACAACCTAGCCGCAGAAGTTGCTGCTGCCAAAACTATTGATCACCCAGACTACGCGCTGCTCGCTTCGCGTATTGCGGTATCCAATCTTCACAAAGAGACTAAAAAGACCTTCTCAGAAGTCATGTACGACATGTACCACTATGTTGATCCCAAGACCAACGAGTCTGCTGCGCTCCTTGCAGACGACGTCTACCAGATCATCATGGCCAACAAAGAAGTACTTGACTCCAGTATTATCTACGACCGCGATTTTCGCTACGACTACTTTGGTTTCAAAACCTTAACACGTTCTTACCTCATGCGCCTCAATGGCAAAATTGCAGAACGTCCACAGCAAATGCTCATGCGTGTAGCAATTGGTATCCACAAAGAAGACATCCAATCCGCCATCAAGACTTATAACCTGATGTCAGAAGGATGGTTTACGCACGCTACTCCTACGCTTTTCAATTCCGGAACACCAAAGCCGCAAATGTCATCTTGTTTCTTGCTCACCATGAAAGAAGACAGCATTGGTGGTATTTACGATACGCTTAAATCTTGCGCTCAAATCTCTCAGTCTGCAGGTGGAATTGGCTTGTCTATTCACGATATCCGTGCAACTGGGTCTTACATCAAAGGAACCAACGGTACTTCAAACGGTATTGTGCCTATGCTTCGTGTTTTCAACGACACCGCTCGCTACGTAGATCAAGGTGGCGGCAAGCGCAAAGGTTCTTTTGCCATATACATCGAACCTTGGCATGCCGATGTTTTTGATTTCCTTGACCTCAAAAAGAACCACGGTAAAGAAGAGCAACGCGCCCGCGACCTCTTCTATGCCCTCTGGATTCCAGATCTTTTCATGAAGCGCGTCAAAGAAAATGCCGACTGGACCCTCATGTGCCCGCACGAATGCCCAGGTCTTTCAGACACACACAGCGCTGAATTTGAAGCACTTTACACCAAATATGAAACAGAAGGTAAGGGTCGCAAAACCATTAAAGCACAAGACCTCTGGTTCAAAATTTTAGAGTCCCAAATTGAGACTGGCACGCCTTACATGCTTTACAAAGACGCCGCCAACTCTAAATCCAATCAACAAAACCTCGGTACCATTAAGTCTTCGAACCTTTGTACCGAAATCATCGAATACACTGCTCCAGACGAAGTTGCTGTTTGTAACTTGGCTTCATTGGCACTTCCTAAATTCGTTACTGAAGAAGGCACTTTCGATCATGACAAACTCTTTGAAGTTACCTATCAAGCTACGCTTAACCTCAACCGCATCATCGACAACAACTTCTATCCAGTAGAAGAAGCGCGCAATTCAAACATGCGTCACCGTCCAATTGGTCTAGGTGTTCAAGGTCTTGCAGATGCATTCATTATGCTCGGCTTTCCTTTCGAATCAGAAGAAGCGCGCGCACTCAACCGCGAAGTATTTGAAACAATTTACTTTGCTTCCATGACGGCATCCAAAGACCTCGCTAAAATAGACGGTCCATACGAAACAATTAAAGGCTCGCCTGTTTCTAAAGGTGTTTTCCAATTTGACATGTGGGGTGTTACCCCAACCAAGCGTTGGGAATGGGATGTGCTCAAGGCAGAAGTAAAAAAACACGGTGTGCGCAATTCACTTTTACTTGCGCCTATGCCAACAGCATCTACTGCACAAATTCTGGGCAACAACGAATGTTTTGAGCCTTATACGTCAAATATCTATACCCGACGCGTACTTTCTGGCGAATTCATTATTGTTAATAAGCACTTGCTTAAAGATCTTGTCAAAGAAGGTTTATGGAATAAAGATATGCGCCAAAAAATTATGGCAGCTAACGGCTCTATTCAAAACATCCAAGAAATACCTCAGCACCTCAAAGACCTTTACAAAACGGCCTGGGAGATTTCTCAAAAAGCCATCATCGAACAAGCTGCTGATCGCGGTGCATACATCTGCCAAAGCCAATCCTTGAATATTTTCATGGAGAATGCCAATTTTGGTAAACTAACCTCTATGCATTTCTACGGTTGGGAAAAAGGCCTTAAAACCGGTATGTATTACCTCCGTACAAAAGCTGCAACAGACGCCATCAAATTTACCGTCGACAAAACAGTTACTGAACAACCAAAAGCTCAATCCATTGAAGACCAACAAGCGGCCATTGCTTGCTCTTTAGATGATCCTGAAGGTTGTGAAATGTGTTCCGGATAGACGCGGCGCTAGCCCGTTAAATGTGGAACGTAAATTCATGAATATAAAAAGGCTCGCAATTTGCGGGCCTTTTTAATTATACTGTACCTTTGCACTTTCCAAAACATATGACAGCTCAAAAAAACATCCAACGCGCCCTTATTTCCGTATACTACAAAGATGGTTTAGCACCAATAGTAGAGGCCTTACATGCCAATAAAGTAGAAATACTTTCTACCGGGGGCACATTAGCATTCATTCAAGAGTTGGGTGTTCCTGTCACACCTGTCGAGGATGTCACAAAGTTTCCTGAAATTTTAGGTGGTCGTGTAAAAACACTACATCCAGCAATATTCGGTGGTATTCTCAATCGCCGTGACTTCGCACCAGATCAAGCACACATGGAAGCACATCAACTCCAAAGCATTGACTTGGTCATTGTCGATCTCTATCCTTTCGAAGAAACTGTTGCCTCAGGTGCAGATCACGCTTCAATTATCGAAAAAATTGATATCGGTGGTATTTCCTTGATACGTGCAGCTGCAAAAAACTTTAACGACGTCGTTATTATCCCGAGTGTCAAACAATATCCGACATTTTTACAACTTCTAAATGATCAAGGTGCGCAAACCACACTTGAGCAACGTCAACATTTTGCAGCCGAAGCGTTTCATGTGTCTTCGCACTACGACACCATGATTCACAACTATTTTGTCCATCATCAAAGTTCGCATCTCAAAATCAGTGAAGAAAAATCAAGTCCTTTGCGCTACGGAGAAAATCCACATCAAAAAGGCACTTTCTTTGGTGACCTCGATGCCCTTTTTACCAAAATTCACGGTAAAGAACTTTCTTACAACAATTTACTCGATGTAGACGCTGCCGTAAGACTCATGCAAGAATTCAAGCAAGAAGGCCCAACCTTTGCTATTCTTAAACACAACAATGCCTGCGGTCTAGCAACACGTCCAACACTAAAAGAAGCCTATGAAGCAGCTTTGGCTGCCGACCCTGTTAGTGCGTTTGGCGGTATTCTCATCGCCAACCAACCAATCGACTTAGATACGGCCAACTTGGTCAATGACCTATTTTGTGAAGTTCTAATAGCTCCCGCCTATGCGCCCGAAGCTATTGCGCTCTTACAATCTAAAAAGAACCGTATTATTCTCATTCAAAAAGAACTAGAATTACCAAAAACACTGGTTCGAAGCGCACTCAATGGATACCTTGTTCAAGATGCAGACTTAGCAACAGAAAGCGCCGCTCAGCTTGAGTTGAAAACCAAATTAGCGCCAACCACTGATGAGGTAAATGACTTGCTCTTCGCCAATAAGTTGGTCAAACACACAAAATCGAATACCATCATTTTGGCTAAAAATGGCCAACTTCTTGCAAGTGGAACGGGTCAAACCTCTAGAGTAGACGCCCTCAAACAAGCCATTCATAAAGCCAAATCTTTTGGTTTTGATTTGCATGGAGCAGTCATGGCAAGTGACGCATTTTTTCCTTTTCCTGACTGTGTAGAAATTGCCCATTTAGAAGGCATTGACACTGTAATACAACCGGGTGGCTCTGTAAAAGATGACCTCTCCATTACATACTGCGATGACAACCAAATGAAAATGGTATTTACGGGTATCCGTCATTTCAAACATTAAAATGAAAGATTTTTGCAAATGTTGCATATAGAATGTAACCTTTGAACGTCTTCTACGAATAAGAAGCAATTATAACCACATCAAGTGCTTTAAAAATGGGCCTTTTTAACTTTCTCACACAGGAAATTGCCATCGACCTCGGTACGGCAAATACCTTGATTATCTGGAACGACAAAGTAGTTGTCGACGAACCTTCCATTGTTGCCAAAGATATCCAAACGGGTAAGGTGGTCGCTATTGGAAGAAAGGCACAGCAAATGCACGGCAAAACCCATAAGCTAATCGAAACCGTTCGTCCTCTTAAAGATGGTGTAATTGCTGACTTTCAAAGTGCAGAGCAAATGATCAAAGGCATGATCAAAATGATCAATCCTGGTCGCAGCTTGTTCAATCCAACTTTGCGCATGGTCATCTGTATTCCATCGGGTATTACCGAAGTTGAAAAAAGAGCAGTTCAAGATTCTGCAGAACACGCCGGCGCAAAAGAAGTTTACCTCATCCACGAGCCCATGGCTGCTGCCATTGGTATTGGTATTGACGTTGAAGAACCTATGGGCAACATGATTATCGACATAGGTGGTGGAACCTCTGAAATTGCCGTCATTGCCCTTGGTG
>JBJTNX010000207.1:0-5204 GCA_046074325.1 Sphingomonadales bacterium | reverse complement strand
CCCAATTTTTATTGCTTTTTGAAAGGCAAGCAGAAAATGATTATACGATTTTCAGACGAGCGTTGCGTAGGGGCGAACTGAAACTAAGTTGGCAAAAAGCGCCATTATGGCTAAGCGCATTTCTATTTCTTACAGCTGGGTTACTGATCTTATTTGGGTTGCGCTTTTTGGGTTGGTCTGCACATAAAGCTCCTATTATTTTGTGGGGAGAACTCGACATCATTGATGCCAAAGGACAATACATTTGGAATTATATCGCAATAATCGGATTGGTACTTCGGGATATTTGGGTGAGTAGAACCTTGTTATATACAAGCACATTTCGATTTAAATTAATCAGCATAGCTGTGTATTACGCACTTGTTTATTTCGCCCTACCAATTATATGCGACATTAAAGACAACACAAGTGAACTCTTGACTTTTTTATGGCCTTTTGATGGATCTACTAATTGGTTAGCTGCGGTTGTAATAGGCTTTCAGGCTATTGTAGCATGGTTTTGGCATAAGTCAAGCTTCAAAGTGTAGTTATCGCATTATTTTATTTTATAAGCAAAAGCGCAAATACCAAGAGAATCTTTATAAAAAACGCTTTCCTTATTTTTTGCATCGCCATTGGGCAGTTGAAATACGGTATTCGGTCTGAATAACATCAAATCAAAAGATATCATTGATCCTTTTGGTTTCTCTGCTACAATAATTCTAACCAAATTATCATTTAACTGTAGGGTTTTACAATTTTTATTCAAGTATTGATTAACAATAATTTTCGAATTTGACCTCAATGCCTTCATTAAATGACTTACTGAAATCTTCATGTACAAAGTATCTCCTTTGATAATATCCTTGGGATTTCCATGTATGTCACCGAAATGAACATCCAATTCGGGGCGTTGTTCCCAGTTTAATTTGATGGTATCCATTTCAATGTCCTTTTTAGTAAGAACCATGCCTCTTTTGCTTTTTAGCTGACAATTACTAAAAAACAATAACGACAATAAGACAACTAAGAATCTCATGGCTCTAGGAGCTTGTTGCGAAGCCATTAACCTTTTGGTTCTTCTAACCTGCCGTCGGCATGTTTGGCAAAGCGGCCGAGTTTGGGGTCGTGGACTTGGTCATAGCGTGGCCAAGGCCAACCACCAAATTGGGTAGTTTGGTAATCCTGGAAAGCTTGGTAGATTTCTTCTTTGGTGTTCATGACAAACGGGCCGTGCTGGACAACTGGTTCGTTGATTGGGCGACCTTGTAGCACAAGTACTTTGGACACTTCTTGGCCGTTTTTTAGTAGGCACTTTTGTGCAGCATCGACATCTGCAGCGTGGTAGTGCGCAATATTTTGACCACCAATAGTAAGGCCGTTCCCTTCGTAATAATAGATACTGCGATTCACGCCTTGGGCAGCTGCAGGGATTTCAAAAGACGCGCCTGGCTCTAGGTGAATGTTGTAAATAGCTACATGGTTATTGGGGTCAGCAGCCCAAGAGTTAGGTGGGGTGTTTTGCGAACGGTGCGTACCGAGTGCGCCAACAAGTACTTCGATGTGTGCATTGGAGCCATTGGCTTCTACACTAAATTTAGGAACAGACTCTGCCCAAAGCATTTTGAAGTGAGGCGCCACCATTTTGCTTTTTTTAGGCAAATTGAGCCAAATTTGAAAGAGCTCGAGGGGGTTGTCTTTGTCTTGGTTGAGTAGCGGGAACATTTCGGCATGTTGAACGCCTTTTCCGGCGGTCATCCATTGGACATCTCCGTTGCCGTAGCGCCCAGCGGCACCCATGCTGTCTGCGTGGTCAACCAAACCGGTTCTAACTACTGTTATCGTTTCAAAACCGCGGTGCGGATGCCCTGGAAAGCCAGGAACAGTGGAGCCGTGGTACATCCGAAAGCCATCCTTGACGATGAAATCTTGCCCCATATGACGACCTTCAAAATTTTTAGGATCTGGTCCTAGCTGGGCATTTCCTTTAGGAAAAAAATCTTCGTGATGCACACAAAAAAGAAATGGATCTAAGGTTTCCCATTGGAATCCAAGCGGGCGAATTTTAGAAATAAGGGTTGTGTTCATGGAAGCTTGTTGATTTTTGGATAAGATACCAAAGGGTTGAACAAAAATAGCGCCCAAACCAAGGCCCAAACGGGACAAAAAAGAGCGGCGTTCTAAAGGATTCGACATAGCAAATGTTTCTTGCTAAAATAATGCTTTTCTGCCTTGTTTGGTCTTGACCTAAATCAAGAAAACGATTTAGACTTCTAGTTTAAATGCAGAGGTTTGATGGAAGGTCAGGTCAGGGTAATCTTGTTCTGCCATTTGTAGCAAAAAAGGGGTTTCTGCTAAAAAAACAAGATTTTCGTCTTTGTCTAGCGCTAGATAATTGCTTTTGGCGCGCTGAAATGAAGCTAGCTGCTCGGCATTAGTGGTGGTGATCCAGCAAGCTTTGAAATAATTGCGCGGTACAAAACGACAGTTGGCGCCGTATTCATGGATAAGGCGATAATTAATGACTTCAAATTGGAGTTGCCCGACGGTGCCCACAATTTTACGATTCCCGGGTTGTTGTACAAACAATTGCGCAACTCCTTCATCGATAAGTTGACGAATGCCTTTGTCTAGTTGTTTAGACTTCAGTGGATCGAGGTTTTCGAGTTCCTGAAAAATTTCTGGAGAAAACGACGGGATACCTTTAAACATCATTTTTTCACCGGTGGTAAGCGTATCGCCGATTTTAAAAGAACCGGTATCGTATAAGCCTATGACATCTCCAGGGTAAGCGTCGTCGATGACACTTTTGTCTTGGGCCATAAAGGAGGTCGGATTCGGAAACTTCATGTCTTTGTCTAGACGAACATGACGGTAAAACTTATTGCGTTCAAAACGACCTGACACGATACGTAAAAAGGCAATGCGATCGCGGTGTTTGGGATCGAGGTTAGCGTGAATCTTAAAGACAAAACCAGAAAAACGTTCGTCCGTTGGCTCAACCTCCCGGGTGTCGGTTTCTCGACCTCTCGGAGACGGAGAAATTTCGCAAAAAGTATCGAGCAATTCTTTTACCCCAAAATTATTGACCGCTGATCCAAAAAATACCGGCGCGACATCGCCTGCCAAATAGGTAGAACGGTCAAACGGATCATAGACGCCCTCTACCATATCGATTTCTTCGCGGAGCTCCTGAGCAGAAGCTTCGCCAATAATTTGATCCAAAGCTGGGTCAGCGAGATTGTCGATAGAAACGACATCATCGGCTATTTTGGTTTTGTTTGCCGAAAACAAGTTGAGCCCTTTTTGATAGATGTTGTAGACACCTTGAAAGCGATCACCCATGCCAATTGGCCAAGTAAGTGGGCGCACTTTGATGGACAGCTTGGATTCGAGTTCATCGAGTAGATCGAAAGCCTCTTTACCATCGCGGTCCATTTTGTTGATGAAAATGATCACTGGTGTTTTGCGCATGCGACACACTTCCATCAAGCGTTCTGTTTGGGCCTCTACCCCATTGGCGCAGTCAATAACGAGAATTACGCTATCTACGGCCGTGAGTGTTCGAAAGGTGTCTTCGGCAAAATCTTTGTGACCTGGTGTATCTAAGATATTGATCTGTTTACCGTTGTAGCCAAAAGCCATGACGGAAGTAGCGACAGAAATACCACGTTGCTTCTCAATCTCCATGAAGTCCGAAGTAGCGGACTTCTTGATTTTGTTGTTTTTGACCGCCCCGGCCGTTTGGATGGCACCACCAAAAAGCAATAGTTTTTCGGTGAGCGTGGTTTTACCGGCATCTGGGTGTGAAATGATGCCGAAAGTTCGGCGGGTTTCAATGGCTTCTGTGAATTTCATAGGTCTCTACATAAAAAAAGACCGCTGTCGCGGTCTTTTAAGTAAAATAGGATAGCGAAATTAGAAAATTTCGTTGGCAGCAAAATGGAATTTACCTTCGATTTCAGCGTTTTCGTCAGAATCTGAACCGTGGACCGCATTGCGACCTTTGCTTTCAGCATAGGCTTTGCGAATGGTACCGTCGGCAGCTTCAGCTGGATCAGTTGCACCGATGAGTGCACGGAAATCTGCAACTGCATTGTCTTTTTCGAGAATTGCTGCTACAATTGGACCGCTGGTCATGTATTCAACGAGCTCACCGTAAAAAGGACGCTCAGCATGAACCGCGTAAAATTCTTTAGCTTGTGCCTCAGACAAACGGGTGTATTTCATTGCTTTGATTTGAAAGCCAGCACCGATGATCATGTCGATGATTTTGCCCATATGACCGTTTTCGATAGCGTCGGGCTTGAGCATTGTAAAAGTTCTGTTGGTTGCCATGTATATGTTTAATTTGGGTGCAAAGATACCACTTTTTTAAAAATGGCAAGAGGCCATTACTTAGCTTTTTTAGTGACGAATTCAATAATGATACCGATGGTTGGTTGCACAATGCCAGACGCATTTTCTATGAGTTTGGTTTGGGAACGCGTCGGGTCATTAGGGTCCAGAACGGGCTGATTGTTGGCGTCCGTTTCCACTAATAAAATTGGCGCTAATTTGGCTTTATACCCATATAAATTTTGAATGTCCAAGTAAAAATTCATATTGAATTGTTTCAGGTATAATTTTTTATCGACGCGTACATTTAATTGATGAAAACTAGACTCGCGGGCGGTATTGAGTTGGGTATAATCGAGTAAACCTACGCCATTGACATCCCAATTTGAGGTTAAACTGGAGGTAGAAATATTGTAGGGTGTGTATGGCGCACCACCAGAATAGAGCCAGCGCATACCGAATTCCCAACCATTTTTAAAGCGTTTACCACCGGTTAAGGAAACTATATTTCGGCTATCCCAGGCCGTTGGAACATAATTGTTGTTCTTGTCTTGGAATTCAGAACGCACCCAAGTATAAGCCAAAACGGCATAAAATCCTTTGTAGAGTTTTTGCTGGTACAAGAACTCGGCACCGTAACTGCGTCCATTTGATGTTGAACTCACTGCCTCATTACCGACTACTCCAAAATCTGACCCGATGTTTGCCAATGAAATTGAGTCTTTCAAAGAGAAGGGGTAGTAATTGTACTTTTTGTAAAAACCTTCGAGTGTCACACGCGCATTCCATTTCAAAAGGTATTCTGTTCCGAGCACAAAATGATCGGCTTGGATATAGCGAACCCCGTTTTGGGCAGTGAACAAATTACCCGCAGGATCTCTGAATCC
>JBJTNX010000206.1:0-4211 GCA_046074325.1 Sphingomonadales bacterium | reverse complement strand
TGGCATTGTCATTTTATTCAGAAGTTCGAAACCGATTGCACCTATGCCACCACTTGTATCAATAAAGCCTATGAAAATGCACCGTATCCCAAAAACGAATCCTTTTTAGAGGCTTGGAAATCAGGTCAAACGGGTTTTCCTCTGGTCGATGCGAACATGCGCTGTTTGGCACAAACGGGCTGGATCAATTTTAGAATGAGGGCACTTTTGGTTTCGTTTCTTTGCCATAACCTTCTTCAAGACTGGAAAGACGGCGTACATCATATGGCACGTTTGTTTTTAGATTTTGAACCTGGCATTCATTTCCCTCAATTTCAAATGCAAGCTGGTACCACTGGGGTAAATACCATACGCGTCTACAATCCCATTCACAATAGTTACAAACACGATCCGCAAGGTGTGTTTATCAGGCAATGGGTACCTGAACTTGCCAAACTCCCCGATGCTTTGATTCATGAACCATGGAAAATGACGTCATTAGAGGCCAAAACCTATGGTTTTGAACCCGGCAAAGAATATCCCCTGCCGATCATAGATCCCAAAGATTCAAGAAAAGAAGAACGCAAATTTCTATGGGATATTCGCAAAAGTGCGCAAGCAAAGCGCGAAGGCCAAAAAATCATTGAAACGTTGGTCCGGCCGTCAGAGTCGCGACAAAAACCAAAAACAAAGCAAGCCCAAACCAAGAGAAAACAAAATATTGAGCCCAACAATGGCCAATTGCCCCTGTTGTAGGAGTTGGTAGTTTTCAAATGAAAACGTGCTGAAAGTTGATAAGCCCCCACAGATACCAACAATAATAAATGGTTGAAGCGAAAGCCACTTTTCGGATTCTTTAAATTGGGTCACAACAATTGCTAAAATCAGGGTTGCAATAATGTTACTTAGCAAGGTAGCCCAAGGAAAGCCAGTAGCTTGAAAAGGAAACTGTTTGGCGACAAAAAAACGCAGCACACTGCCAATACCGCCGCCTATAAAAACATAAAGTATGCTTGTTAGTCCCATTTATCGAGCAATTTAGTAAAAATATGCTTCTGAAATAACCAACCTAGTATGAGACCCAAAACTGCGCCACAAATTACGTCTGACGGGAAATGTACACCCAAATAAACACGGCTGTAGGACACTAGTAAAACATAGCATCCCAAACCGTAAACAACAAAAGGATATTTTTTGAGGTACGGAAAGGTAAACGCAAACAGCGCCGCTAAATTGGCTGCGTGTGAGGAAACAAAACCAAACTGACCACCCAAATACGGATAGCCCGGTGCAATCATGTAATAATGCAAGTAATCGTGAAGTATAGGGTCATGTGATGGACGCAAGCGTTCAAAATAATCTTTAAAAACTTGGGTTGAGATGACATCGGTTAAGGATACGACCACCAATGCTAGCAGAAAAAGGAGACTTGTTTTCTGCCAAGAAAATTGACGTTTAAATACCAAAATAAGAACCACGGCCAGCGGTAAGTTGATCCATTTGGAGGAGAGCACCCACATACATTGATCCAGCCACGGCGCATTGAAATGATTGATCCGCAAGAGCAAGCCACGATCGATGCGAAGTAAAAAATCAATCATGGTTGAGGTGCTTCCAGATCAGGTCCTTGAGTTCTGTTAAGCCTTGTTGGGCAACAGATGAAATGAATAAATGTGGAATTCTTGGCAGGTCTTTGGCAATAGCCGCTTTGAGTTCGTCGTCGAGCATATCTGCCTTGGTAATCGCTAATAAACGCTCTTTATGGAGCAATTCAGGATTGTATTGCTTGAGCTCGTTTAAGAGGATATTGTATTCCTTTTGGATATCGTCTGCATCGGCAGGGATCATGAACAATAACAAGGAGTTGCGTTCGATGTGACGCAAAAAGCGCAGCCCTAATCCTTTACCTGCATGCGCTCCTTCTATGATTCCAGGAATATCGGCCATAACGAAGGAACGATAATCTCGGTAAGAGACAATTCCTAAATTGGGTCTTAGGGTGGTAAAAGGATAGTCCCCGATTTCGGGCTTGGCTGCAGAGAGCACAGAAAGCAACGTACTTTTGCCCGCATTCGGAAAACCTACCAAACCAACATCAGCTAAAATTTTGAGTTCAAGTATTTTCCAACCCTCGAGTCCCTCTTCGCCAGGCTGAGCATAGCGCGGCGTTTGATTGGTCGGGGACTTAAAATTGTTGTTGCCCAAACCGCCTCGGCCGCCTCTTTGAATAATGCGCTCTTCTCCTTCTTCGGTGATTTCAAAAAGGACCTCACCGGTTTCAGCGTCTTTGGCAAGCGTGCCGAGCGGTACGTCTATGTAAACGTCCTCTCCTTGGGCACCTGTTTTGAGGTTACCCGCACCATGTGCGCCATGACCAGCTTTGATGTGCTTTTTGAACTTGAGATGCAAAAGCGTCCAAAGTTGTTTGTTGCCACGTAAAATGATGTGCCCACCCCGACCGCCGTCGCCGCCATCTGGACCTCCTTTCGGGATGTATTTTTCTCTACGAAAATGCGTAGAACCTCCACCTCCATTACCTGAAGTACAATGGATTTTTACGTAATCAACAAAGTTATCTGAAGCCATTTAAGCGTTTTGATCAATGGCAGTAAAAAGTCTTGAAGTGATGTCGTCGATGCTACCAATGCCATCGATGGCAACAAATTTATGTTGGGCCTGGTAAAAGGCTTTAACGGGTGCGGTTTCTTGATTGTAAACTGAAATACGCTTCTCAATGACAGCTGGGTCTGCGTCATCTGGACGACCAGAAACTGCTGCGCGTTTGAGTAAGCGTGTTTTGAGTTCATTTTCTTCGACTTCCAAAGCGAGCATCAGGCTGATTTCGGTTTGTAGGCTAGCCAAAAATTCATCCAACGCTTGGGCCTGGGCATTTGTCCTCGGAAAGCCATCAAAAATAAAGCCTTTTGGAGCATCGTGCTTGACAACCTCAGAGCGCAACATATCGATGGTTACTTCATCAGGAACCAATTGACCAGCGTCCATATAACTCTTGGCTAGTTTACCGAGAGCGGTTTCACCTTTAATATTGGCGCGAAAAACATCGCCAGTTGAAAGATGCACAAGACCATATTTTTCGATGAGTCTTTCGGATTGGGTTCCTTTACCTGCTCCTGGAGGGCCAAAAAGTACAATATTTAACATAACTATTGAATTAATTGATAAACTGCTGGAAGTTCGCGACCACGTTCTTTGTAGTCTAGGCCATAACCTACCACAAAGCGGTCTTCAATTTCAAAACCGATAAATTGGGGTTGGTGCTTTCCTTTATAAGAAGAGGGTTTCATTAACAGCGTGCAAATTGCGATGGATGCAGGTTGCTCGGACTGCAATAAGGTGAAGATTTTATCCATGGTGACACCCGTATCTAGGATGTCTTCAATTACAATCACATGTCTGTTTTGCAGCCGTGTTTGCAAACCGATGAGCTCATCTACCCTGCCGGTTGATTGCGTACCCACGTATGAACTTACCTTGACAAAACTAAGTTCTGGCTGGCATTGCAAGCATTTAAAGAGATCTGATGCAAACATGAATGCACCGTTGAGGACCGCAAGAAACACAGGATCTTTGCCTGCGTATTGGGCATCTAGTTGCAGTGCAATTTCTTTAATGCGCGTTTGAATGGTTGATTGCGATAAAAAAGGCGCAAAAGAAAGATCGTGTATGTGAACCACAGCATTCATTGTCGTGCAAAGGTACAATTTTAAACGTATCTTTGCGTCATGGCAAAAACATGGTACGGTAAGCAATTACAAATCGGCGTGCTTGGCGGAGGTCAGTTGGGTCGCATGCTCATTCAGGCTGCAAATAGCCTGGATATACAACTCCATATGCTCGATCCAGATCCAGATGCACCGTGTGCGCAAATTGCCTACAGCTTTCAGGAAGGTTCACTGACCGATAACCAGACCGTCATGAACTTCGGGCAAAACAAAGACCTGCTCACTGTGGAGATAGAAAATGTCAATACCGAAGCACTCAAGGCGCTTGAACAACAAGGCGTTAAAGTCTTTCCTCAGCCACATATTTTAGAACTGATCCGCGATAAAGGTTTACAAAAACAGTTCTACATCGATCACAAAATCCCAACCGCTCCTTTTGTTTTTTACCAAACACCCCAAGATGACCTTCCGTTTGAGTTTCCTGTTGTTCACAAACTCAGAACCGGCGGCTACGATGGCAAAGGTGTGCAAATCATCCAGCATCCTTCT
>JBJTNX010000205.1:0-6812 GCA_046074325.1 Sphingomonadales bacterium | reverse complement strand
ATAAGGTGTATCCGGCGGCCAAAATTTATATCTACGGACACTCTGAAGGCGGCATGACGGCTTTGAGGGCAGCTGTTCAGACCAACGCTATTGACGGTATTATCGAGGCTGCATCTGTAGGAACGAATGGTGCACAAGTACTCATTGACCAACAATACTTAATTCCTGCAGCCAGTGGTTTTTCAAAAGAGGAAAGTATTTGGAATCAAAAATTGTATCAAAAAGGCGCTGAATTTGCTTTAACATGCAAGCCAGATGATTTTACTAAAATGTATGCGAACTGGCTTGGTCAAGTTTGGGACAGCATTCCCAAAAAATTAATTGATGGCGCCTCAAAAGCGGATGTTCAAGCACAAATGACTGCCTTTTTCAATAACGACTGGGCGCGACAATTCTTGGCGTTCGAAAGCAAGCATTATCTCGAACAATTAAGTCTTCCTTTCTTGATCATCAATGGAAACAAAGATGTACAAGTACCTGCAGATAAGAATCAAGAAGGATTCAAAAATGCCATGAGTAAGGCCTCTTTAGATAAAAGTACATTTAAGATCCTCGACGGCGCAAATCATTTGTTTCAACAATGCAATGAATGCAACATGAGTGAATACGCCACCCTTGAACAAAGCATTGATCCACAAATAGGTATTTGGGTTATATCATGGATTTTGGAACAGCAGTAAGGCCATCAATAAAGCCAAAATTCTGAGCCACAATTTGCTGCATATTTGCCGTTAAATACTGTTTGAATGCTTCGGCAACCCCACTGTGCTTCTTGCCTTTTGGCCACACCATACGCCATTGTGATTCAAGCGGTAAATCTGGGAGTTCAGTAATGGTTAGTTGGCCAAGTTTGAGCTCATTGCGGATGCCAATCAAGGGCATAATCGAATAACCAAGCCCAGCAATTAATGCTTGCTTGACCGCTTCATTTGAGGTGAGTTCGATGTGTCTACGGACTTGGATTTCATGGTTGTGAAGGTATTCATCTTGCGCCTTGCGCGTGGCTGAACCCGTTTCTCTTTTCACCCAAGTAATCTCTTCTAGTGCTTGGCGCCAATCCTTTTTTATATCGAGCAAAAGTTGCTCCTTTCCTACCAAAAAAAGTTGGTTTTTCATACAAGTAATTTCCTCCAAATTCAAGCGTTCAGGCAATACAGAAACCAATGAAAAGTCTGTTTCATTTCGCTCTAAATTCAAGGTAACATTGGCGCGGTTGGAAACATCCAATACCAATTCAACACCCGGATGCGCTTTCATAAAATCAGCCAGTAAATAAGGAATAATATATTTTCCAGTAGAAACCACACTAATACGCAATCTGCCACTGAGCTGCCCCTTGTATTGGGCTGTTTTGTAATTGATGGCATATACTTCTTCAAGAATTTTTTCAGCAGCTGCCGCCACCTCTCTACCAAAATCCGTGACATAAAGTTTCTTATTGACGATTTCTGTCAACGGTATGTCAAATTGGTCTTGAAAATTCTTTAGTTGAATAGAAACGGCTGGTTGGGTTAAAAACAAGGCTTCCGCTGCTCTTGTGATACTCTCTTTTTGAACAATTTTAAGGAAGATGCGTAGTTGGTTAAGGGTATAGTTCATAATATATGTTTATGCTTGTTATTTCTTTATTATATATTTATTTATGCAAATAATGTGCCAAATTTGCAAAAAATTCTTTCAAATGCGACAAGAAATTGAATTAATTAAAAGTTCGTATCATCCACAAGAAGCTCTGGAAGTCTTGGGTAACCTTATTCAACAAAAAATTGCCTTCCACAGCAAAAAAACACTTCGACATCAAGAAATGTTTGGAACACCCGATCTCGAGGCCGAAGGCAGATTGGGAGAACTGCAATTATTGAAAAAAGACCTCATCACCCAACTTAGTCAATTAGACCCACATACTGTTTTGCACATAAATAGTCATGTTTCCATCTCGATTATTGATCAGCAGCAAGCATCATAAAGACAAACTCCTAGAGCCTCTTTTCCAACGGTTAGGCACCCAGCTTTTCGTGGATCCCACATTTGATTCAGATTTATTTGGCACCTTTTGCGGGGAGATACCGCGTAAAGAAGGTCCAAAAACGACCGTCAAGGAAAAGTGTTTAGCAGGAATGAAAAAGCAGGGTGTGTTGCAAGGTTTGGCAAGTGAAGGTTCTTTTGGTCCGCATCCGCAACTTCCTTTTTTAAATATGAATGAAGAGTGGCTTGTATATATCGATCTTGAAAGAAACATTGAAATTTATGGCCAAAGCAACAGTCTTGACGTGTGTCATGAACAACTCCATCATAAAGATGCTGATCGCTTGAGCCACTTTCTTTTTCAAATTGATTTCGGTGCGCAAGGACTGCAACTCAAAGATGCAAACACAAATAAAGTCATTCAAAAAGGCATACAGACGCAAGACGTTTTAAACGAATTACTTCAACGTTACCCTGATTGGATACTTGAGACGGATTTACGCGCACACTTCAACCCAAAACGTCAAGCACAAATTGTTGCTGCCGCTCAGAATCTGATTGCGCGCAGTCAAAGTCTTTGCCCTCAATGTGAGGCACCTGACTTTTGGATCACTGAATACCTTGGAAAACTGCCGTGTTGCCAGTGTCAGCAGGCAAGTAACACCTACCAATCTCTTAAATATAGCTGTGTCCATTGTGCTTTTGAACGCATTGAGACGCGCCAAGATCTGCATTGTATTGATCCTGAATTTTGCCCATTTTGTAACCCGTAATCGTCCATATGAATCTCCAATTTTTATCACACGACCTCAGTAATCCGACCATCTTATTTTTCTTACTTGGTATTTTTGCAGTGCTTATCAAAAGTGACCTCGAAATTCCGGAGTCTTCGTTTAAGTTTATTTCGCTGTACTTGCTTTTCTCCATTGGATTCAGAGGTGGACAAGAACTACAGCACAGCCCTTTTAATGCAGAAATTATCTGGTCTTTGTGCTTTGGCGTTACTATAGCTGCACTGATCCCGATTTACACTTTTTACTTGATTCGAAAACGCGTCGGGATTTCAAACGCTGCTGCTATTGCGGCGGCTTATGGTTCGGTTAGTGCGGTTACATTTGTTGCCGCGTTGTCCTTTTTGGAATTGCACAACTTGAAATTCAATGGCCATATGGTAGCCGTTATGGCCTTTATGGAAGCCCCTGCAATCATTGTTGGCGTATTGCTTTTGCGCATTTACGATAGCAATGAAACGCGCTTTTCTTTGCGTGAGTTATTGCGACATTCTTTGGCCAACGGAAGCGTACTGATGATCATGGGTAGTTTGGTCATTGGCTTGCTTTCGGATAGCAAGCAGGCCGCAGATATTGCACCCTTTACGACCGATATTTTCAAAGGATTTCTAGCCCTCTTTCTTCTTGAAATGGGCATGACCACCGCCCGTAGGATCAAATCTTTCAAGACCCATGGGTGGGCTATGGCTCTTTTTGCCTTATTGATTCCGGCGCTTAACGGCATTGTTGTGGCTTGGCTCTCTCAGTTCGTGACAGCCGACGTGGCCAATCGATTTGTATTTGCGGTTTTGGGTGCAAGTGCATCTTACATAGCGGTTCCGGCTGCAATGCGTTTGGCAGCACCAAATGCAGATCCAGGCCTTTATATTCCTATGGCTTTAGGTTTGACTTTCCCTTTCAACATTGCCTTAGGAATGCCGCTTTATTATGCGGTTATCTCACTAAGTTAGCCTGTAAAAACTCCCACTTGAGCCAGAGTTGCTCGCACTTAGCTTGGTACTCTACAACTTTGAGTGCTGCTTGAAAGGCAGCACTTTCTCTGGTATTGACCATAAATAACGAGCTTTCACCGGTTTCAAATAAATTCAGTTCTGCCGCCAACAACATTTTGGTGCTTATTGCATTGGTTTTGAATACCTCTAGTTGTTGCAGCGCATTGAGGTACTCTGCCCTTGCGGCCATCATTTTTGCATAAAGTTCTGCACTACGGTCTTGCCTTTGCAGTTGCGTTTGTTCGATTTGTAATTGGGTTTGCTGCAGTGCGGCACGTTCTTTTCTTAAAAACAATGGCATTTGGGCAGAAATACCCCATTTGTAGTCGTTAATGGAAAACTGCGCCAACGGATTGTACTGAATGGGTTCATTCAACAAATTGTATTTCAGCTCTATTTGTGGTTTCAGTTGTTCGCGGTTATAGCGCTTCTCAACGGCTAAGACCTCCAATTTGTAGGAGATGACGCCGAGATAAGGATGTTGATTGACCATAGAATCAACCGGGCCTGTATACAGTAGTTTAACGGCTTGTAGGGCCAAAGAATCGGTTGGTAATGGTTGTGCATCAGGGCTAAGCTCGAGTGGCGTTCCGTCGGGCTGCCAAAGATAGCGGTCTAAAAAGGCAGTAGCTGCCGCTAATTTGGCATTCTGTTCTGCCAATGCTGCCGCTCTATTCTGGTATTGAATGGCTGCCTCAACGGTGTCAATGTAAGGGCGGTCTCCGAGTTCAGCCATGCGGCGCATGGCAGCCAAACGCACCGCACCGATATCCAACGCTTCTTTGAGTATGCTACCGGCATGGTATTGCATGTACCAATCCCAATACGCATAGCCTGCCTCTAACATCAGTTCATTAAGTGCCAATCGTTGCTCTAATTGACTGCTTTGTAAATACACTTTTGCTTTTTGCAATTCGGCACGACGCTCGTCGATGAGTAAACCATTGCCTAAATTGGCACTAATTCCGCCGTACCATAAGCCATTTTGTGGCGTAAGCCCTTGAGGGTCTAGATAAACACCCCGGTTTTGTTCCAAACCTGTTTGCAAGGTAAGGCCAAACCAAGTGGGTACCTTGAACTGTGCATCAGACAAACTGAAGTACATTTTATCTCCGTAGTACTTCTGCGAGAGGTCGTAACTGAGTTTGGGATCAAAACCACCGCGAGCCTTCAGCACATAGGTTTGTGCAAAATCTGGAATGAGCTTCGCTTGTTGCGCCAAAGGATGCCCTTGCAAAACTTGCAGCATAAAGGTTTCTGGCCTTAATACAACCGTTTGTGACCAAGCCCAACTTGCGCTGAGAACTAACCATATAAGAGCAAAACTATTTTTTCTCATCAGACGTCTTTTTACTTTTGGACTTTTGAACCGGTGCTTTATAGTAATCAGGCGGGAATCCGTTTACGTTTCGCCAGAGTTCATACCAAATAGGCACATCGTTGAGTAAGAGCATCGCATAGGCGCCACCCCCAACGCGCAATGCATCTGGCCATTTGTGGTCTGTGCTGTCGGGTGCCACGAGTACCCTGAATTCGCCATTTTCATTGGCAAACTGGTCTATGGCAAAAACAGTACCTCCGTAAGTGCCATAGCTTGTATTGGGCCAGCCAGAAAAAACAATTGCTGGCCAGCCATCAAATTGAATGCGCACGTGCTGCCCGACTTGCAACAGCGGTAAATCCATTGGTCTTACAAACATTTCTACCGCTAAATCATAGTTGGTTGGCATGATGGTAGCAATCGCCTCTCCTTGCTTGACGGTTTCACCAATACCACTTGAAAGCGTCTTGGTGATACGGCCATCTTGGGGCGCTAAAATAAAATACATGCCATTTCGTATCGAATAATTGGCAACTTGGGTTTGCATCTTGCTGACATCGATTTCCGCTTCGTACATACTGGAAAGCGCAGTAAATTTTTCGGACTCGGCTTTTGAGATTTCGTCCTGAAACTTGGTTTCAGTGGCGTTGAGTTCTACTTTGGCATCGATGATATCGTTTCGGCTCTGTAAAAACTTCTGTTGGGCACTGATCATAGACGCCTGTGCGCGTTGCATCGCGACTTTGCGGGTCTCTACCTCGGTTTTCGATTTCAAATCTTCTTTGTAAAGCTTTTCAAAACGGTCGTACTGATCTTTGGCAATCTGGTAATTGAGCATAGCCGCTTGGTTTTCGATGCTGTCGGCCTTGAGTTTGAGCTGGGCTTGTTGGGCTTTAATTTTCGCTTGCTTTACCTTGAGTTTTCCGGTTTCGATGAGTGCGTCTATGCGTCTGTCTAAAGACTGAACTTTGTCTCCGTAAGATACCACGCTGAGTTCTTTGCTCTTGAGCTGCTGCTCACTCCGACCAACCAAATTTGGATCAAAATAGCCATCTTTAATCTCAGAAATAAACATGATGGTGTCTCCTTTTTTGACGAGGTCCCCTTCTTTGACAAACCACTTTTCTATGCGCCCGCCAATCAAGGCATTGATCGTTTGCGGACGCTGCTCAGGGCGCAAGGTGAGGACCTGACCATTGGAGCGGATATTTTGCGTCCAGGGCAAAAACAAAAGAATCAAGCCAAAAATGAGCAGGGCGTAAATGAAATTACGCAATAATTTACGTGGTGCTTTATTGAGAATTTGCACGGCATGCAAGCCCTCAGTATCGATGATATTGCGGTTTTGAGGAGAAATATTTAACATAAAATCAATTTTTCATGGTTGAGCTCCAATGAATGATCTTGCACACTCGCAAGTAATAATGTGCCTTTAAAATGTTGGTCACAGTAGGTCAAAACATGCTGTAGCTGCGCATGTGGAAGGTAATGCATTTGAACATCCCAAAGTAAAACTGCTGGCTGATCGATCAAAGCCCTACATAACAAGATCAGTGTTTTGAGCTTACGATCTAGTGTGCTTGCTTCGGGATTAAGTACAGTTCGATAAGAATCTGTGAGGGACAAGACCAAAGTTGCCAAGCCTACTGCCTCTGCCAATTCAATGATTTGCTCAGTTGTGAAATGCCGTCCCATTTGAATATTATCAATGACGCTACCATAAATCAGTTGGTCATGTTGGGA
>JBJTNX010000204.1:0-4652 GCA_046074325.1 Sphingomonadales bacterium | reverse complement strand
GCCAAGGAATTGAGTTCGATTATTCTTGCGTTCACGGTGTTTTGGCTGCCAAAGAGTGCGGTTATGAAACCATCATGATCAACTGCAACCCCGAGACCGTCTCCACAGATTTCGATACAGCGGACAAACTCTATTTTGAGCCTGTTTTCTGGGAACACATCTACGATATCATCCAACACGAAAAACCAATCGGCGTTATTGTTCAGTTGGGTGGCCAGACGGCACTCAAACTAGCCGAAAAACTACAACGCTATGGCATTCCAATTTTAGGTACTTCATACGAAGCCCTTGACTTAGCCGAGGACCGCGGTCGTTTTTCTAAACTACTCGAGAAAAACAATGTGCCATTTCCAAAATATGGTGTTGTAGAGAGCGCCGAACAAGCCATTGAACTCTCAGAAGACCTTGGATTCCCATTGTTGGTGCGTCCGTCTTATGTATTGGGTGGTCAAAAAATGAAAATCGTCATTAATAAAGAAGAGCTTGAGCACCACGTTGTCGATATCCTCAACGAAATGGGCAATAACCAAATCTTGCTCGATCACTTCCTAGGCGGTGCCATAGAAGCAGAAGCTGACGCTATTTGCGACGGTGAAAACGTATACATCATCGGCATCATGCAGCACATAGAGCCTGCGGGTATTCACTCCGGCGATTCCTTTGCGGTGCTGCCTCCTTATAATCTCGGCGATTTCGTCATGACGCAAATCGAAGACATTACCCGCAAAATTGCCGTAGAACTCAGAACTGTTGGCCTGCTCAACATCCAATTTGCCATCAAAGACGACAAAGTTTACGTTATCGAAGCCAACCCACGTGCTTCGCGCACCGTACCTTTTATAGCCAAAGCCTACGACGAACCCTACGTGAACTACGCAACAAAAGTCATGCTCGGTCATAATAAAGTCACCGATTTTGACTTTAAACCACGTAAAGAAGGCTACGCCATCAAAATACCTGTATTCTCTTACGAAAAGTTTCCAGATGTTAAAAAAGAGTTGGGTCCAGAGATGAAATCTACCGGTGAAGCCATTCGCTTTATCAAAGATTTAAAAGATCCGTTCTTTACCAAAATTTACGCGGAGCGAAATATGCACCTTTCGCGTTAAGTTTCGGGCCTTGGTCTTTTATTAGGCCAAGGCTTTTCGTATATTTGTTAGATGCAGCGCCTCGACGACATCACCGCACCAATTCAACAAGAATTAATCGATTTTGAAATTCATTTTCAAAACGCCATGCGTGCCGATGTCGCATTGCTAGACAAAGTCACTAGCTACATTGTCAAGCGCAAAGGCAAGCAAATGCGCCCAATGTTTGTTTTTTTGTGTGCCAAAATGTTGGGTCAGGTCAATCCAACAACCTTCGATGCCACAACGCTTGTAGAGCTTTTGCATACCGCAACACTCGTTCACGACGATGTCGTCGATGATGCAGCCGAGCGCAGGGGATTTTTCTCAGTCAATGCCCTGTGGAAAAACAAAATTGCTGTGCTGGTCGGAGACTACATGCTCTCTAGAATATTACTCCTTTCCATAGAAAAGCGAAATCTAGACTTACTTGAAATTGTTGCCCGCGCCGTACAAGAAATGTCCGAGGGTGAATTACTTCAAATTGAAAAAGCCCGCCACTTAGATATCACTGAAGAGGTTTACTACGAAGTTATCCGAAAGAAAACGGCATCGTTGATCGCTACTTGCTGCGAAGCTGGTGCGCTGAGCGTTGGAGCACAAGAACACCGCGCCTCCATGCGAAAATTCGGCGAGTTAATCGGCCTTGCTTTTCAAATCAAAGATGACATCTTTGATTACGGATCAGGAGAACACATCGGCAAGCCAACCGGCATTGATATCCGCGAACAAAAACTCACGTTGCCGCTCATATATGCTTTGCAAAAGGCGGCGCCTGCGGTACAAAAAGAACTAAGGTACATTATTAAAAATGAATACGACGTCAGCCATAAGGTGGCGCGTGCCATAGACTTGGTTTGGGCCTCTGGCGGTGTACAATATGCCCAACAGCGCATGGAAGCATTGGCATCCGAGGCATTGGCAATTTTAAATATTTACCCCGATAGCCAGGCCAAATCTTCGTTAATAGGTCTAGTAGCCTATACCATGAACCGAGAAAAATAACACCATGAAACGTTTTTTACACCTCTTTTTAGTTATTGCACTGATCGGGCTGAACGCTTGTTCCAACGAACCTTCGGCAAAACCTCAGAAAGAAAAAGCCCCAGAAAAACTTGTTGAAATCAAAGACGGCCAATACACAGAGTGGTATCCTGGTAAAAAACATGTTAAATACCAAGGCGCACTCGACAAAAAGGGTAACCGAGAAGGCAAATGGAATTTTTATAGCGAAAAAGGCACACTACTCTCTTTTACATTTTACCAATCAGGTAAGAAAAACGGACACTCAGTAGTCAAATATCCAAACGGCAGCATCCACTATTATGGACAATATCAAAATGACCAAATGGTAGGTGAGTGGGTAACCTATGACCTTAAAGGGAATAAATCCGTAAAACTTTATGAGTAAAATTCCGCCTCATATCGTTGATCAAATTCTTCAAACTGCTCGTATAGAGGAGGTTATAGGGGAATTTGTTCAGTTGAAAAGAGCCGGGTCAAACCTCAAAGGGCTGAGTCCTTTCACCGATGAAAAAACACCTTCTTTTGTCGTATCTCCAGCCAAGCAAATTTTTAAGTGCTTTTCGACCGGAAAAGGCGGGAATGCGGCTAGTTTTTTGATGGAGAAGGAACATTTTAGCTACCCCGAAGCGCTTCGTTGGTTGGCAAAGCGTTACAACATTGAAGTGCCAGAGGAACGCGAAGCAACCGCCGAAGAACTGGCTGCCCTCAACGAAAGAGAAAGTTTTTTGATCATCAATGAATTTGCAAAAAACACCTTTTCCGACATGCTACTGCATTCTCAAGAAGGCAAAGCCATAGGCCTTTCCTACTTTCAGGAAAGAGGTTTTTCAACCGCAACCATCGAAAAATTCCAATTGGGTTACTGCCTCAACACGGGTGCTGCATTTTCCGATTTAGCACTTGAGAAAGGTTATAACAAAGCCTACCTAGAAGCCATCGGCCTTACCAAAACAAAAGAAGACCGCTATTTTGATTTCTTCAAAGGCAGGGTCATGTTCCCGATTCACAGTGTTTCGGGTCGTGTGTTGGGTTTTGGTGGCCGCACCTTGCTCTCGGACAAAAAAGTCGCAAAGTACTTTAACTCGCCAGAGAGCATCATCTACAACAAAAGCGAAATCCTCTACGGGCTCTATTTTGCCAAAGGCGACATCGTTAAATACGACGAATGTTTATTGTGCGAAGGCTACACAGACGTCATCAGCATGCATCAGGCAGGTATTCAAAATGTGGTTTCGTCGTCAGGTACCTCTCTCACCAAAGAGCAAGTTAAGCTCGTGAGCCGCTACACAAAAAACCTAACTATTCTCTACGACGGCGATGCTGCGGGTATTAAGGCCAGCTTTAGGGGTATTGACCTCATTTTAGAAGAAGGCCTCAATGTCAAGGTGGTGCTTTTCCCGGATGGTGAAGACCCCGATTCTTTCGCCAAATCAAGATCTACCGCCGAACTCAGCAGTTATATCAATACCCACAAGCAAGATTTTATTTCGTTTAAGGCAGGGGTATTATTGGCCGATGGCGCCAATGACCCGATTGTCAGGGCAGGTCTCATCAAGGATATCGTTCATTCTGTTTCCTTGATTCCAGATCAAATCACAAGATCTGTTTATGTGCAGCAATTAGCCCAACAATTTGATATCGATGAAGCCATTGTTCAGTCTGAATTGTTTCAGCTGCGCAAAAATAATATTGCCAAAACTTACCAAGATCCGGCCCTCGCTGAACTCGAGATGCCCAGCACACCGCGTCAGCAGGCCCAGACAGCAACAACCGAACATTCCTCGGATACTGCGCTTTACGAAGCAGAGATCATCCGCATGTTGATTCAATACGGTACCCGAATGCTGGTTTTTCAGGAACCGGGTCAACCACAACAAGAATTAAGCGTCATTGATCTGATTGTAAACGAGCTGCAAAAAGATGAGCTGCATTTTGAAAATGAACTTCATCAAGAAATTTACAACATCTTCGAGCGAGGCTTAACTGAAGAAAACACCTTATACGAAGCGACTTATTTTTTGCGTCATTCCAATCAACAAATTGTTTCATTTGTTGCGGATATCGAGTCCCAAGAACAGGCACTGAGTCACAACTGGGTAACCCGATATAAAATTCAAACCAAAACCGAAGCTGACGATCTCTACCAAACGGTAGTCCAAGTAATTTACCGTTTTAAATTGGCCTTTATCGAACAAAAGATTGGCAATATCAGAAAAGAAATCGAACAAAATCAAATGCAAGAAGAAGATCTTCTGTTGGCACTTTCTGAATTGGTAAGTTTGGAAAAAGTTAAAATGTTGCTTTCCCAACAAATTGGCATAACCCTTATTCGTTAAGCATGTTAGCTGAAACCCTTTTTTATATCGGCCCTTACAAAATTTGTTTTTGGAACCTGATTTTTTTGTTGCTCATTTTTTTAGTTGCAGCCGTACTCAGGCGTCTGGTTCATAAAGCACTTAAGGGTTATTTACGCAGTGCCAATTTACAGCTAGAGGCCAA
>JBJTNX010000203.1:0-4658 GCA_046074325.1 Sphingomonadales bacterium | reverse complement strand
CGGATATCTTGCCAAAAAAGATTGATATCTCCGATGTGGTAATTGCGCATGGTAAGACTCATCAAAAAAAACTTGCCTGGGGGCCTGTCTATCCAGATGGCGCCATCTATTAAATGCGTTTGGAAGAGCCCAGCGTATATTTTTTCATCAAAATAGAGAAAGCCCTTGTGAGCCTCTTTTGGCGCCAGACTTTGGGTGGTCCAGGTGACTGGATTCACCACCGCCCTGCCTTTGTACCACATTTCGTATGCTTTTTTATCGAGGCGTTTTTTAAACGTATTCCAGGTAACATAACCCCCGGTTTGCGCAGGAGCGGTGAGTAATGGGATTTGCTTCAGGTCAGATGGAAGAATGCCAATACCAGGTAAATATGCCACCACGAGCTGTTGTTGTAGTGGTTTGCCGTCAAAAAATTCTTGCAAGAGCAAACCGCAGTGCGTACTTCCTTGGCTATGGCCTGCCAAAATAATGGGACGGCCGTTGTTGTGGTGTTCGAGGTAATATAAAAAAGCAGCCCGCACGTCTGCGTAGGCCAATTCGAGCGCTTCCTTGCCCTTTGGATCAGAGACGTAATAAGCGCGCAAATGCGCCGATCGGTAAAGTGGGCAGTAAAACCGACCCGCTTCTACAAAGGCACTGCCTTGATAAGGAAGGGCGGTTTCCATGATTTTTTTGAGTTGCTTGGCGTCGTCGAGGGGTACATTCCAACGTTTGTCCGTATTTTCTGTATTGAGCGTTGGATATACATAGAAAACATCTGCTTTTGCCCAAAGACTGGTGTCGGTGCAGCGCTCGGCTAAACCCGAAGGCAGTTGATGAGGTAAGGCTGCCCAATTTGTTGATAAACGATAGTCTATCGGACTTTGTGCATAAGTGTATGTTGAAAGAATCGGTAGAAACACGAATAGAAAGCTTAGAAAACGCATTATTTTTGCTGACGAAATGTTTGGATTACAAAGGAACACATTTTTGACACTATTGTTTGGCCTCTGGCTACAGCATTTTACTTGGGCCCAAGATTCTACTGCTTATTGGAAGTTCAAGTCGTTGTATTCCTTGAGTGGGACACAGACCTCTTTTGTCAATTGGAACGCCGGTGGGCGAAATAACATTTCGATCATCGGGTCCGCCAACGCCTCTGCGTACTACACCCGCGAAAACATCAAATGGACCAACGACGCCAGTTTTGCCTTGGGGGGCATCAAGTATTTTGACAACAAAGGAATCGGCGCCCAAAAAACCGACGATCGCCTCGATTTATCGAGCACTTTTGGTATGCAGCTCTCCAAAGGCTTCTTCCTGACTTTTGCCTCCACGTTTCGGACCCAAAGTATTAATGGTTATGCCTACCCCAACGACTCCATTCCCGTTTCTAGATTCATGGCGCCCGGCTACCTCAATTTAGCACTCGGTGCCGACTTTAGAAAATCGGACAACTTTAACATTTTCTTTTCGTCAATTGCCATTAAATCAACTTTTGTGCTCGACGACTCACTGAGTGCCAAAGGTTCTTTTGGTGTAGAGCCAGGCATGCGTTACCGTCAAGAATACGGCGCTTATCTAAAAATGAAATTTAACAGCCCTTTAGCCAAAAATATTGAAATGAAATCGAAGCTTGAGTTGTTTAGCAACTACCTCAACAACCCACAGAACATCGATGTCAACACCGAATTGCTCTTGCTCTTTCGGGTTAATTCGTTGGTTTCGGCATCGGCCCAATGGAACCTCATTTACGACGACGACATCAAAATCACCGATGCAAATGGAAATATTGGTCCTCGGACTCAATTCAAATCTGTGATCGGTATCGGTTTGTCTTATAAAATCGAAAGCTAATGATTCAAAAATTTCTTCTCGTTATCCTATTGAGTTTGCCATTGTGTGTTTCTGGGCAATCAGATTATTCCAAATTAGATCTTAATGTGGTGCTTGGCACCAATTTATATCAAAAACAATTTGCTCCTGTAATGGGTCTTAATGGCGAATTACACATCAATTCACATTGGAGTGTTTTGTACAATTACCAAATATGCGGCCTGAGTGCTTACGAAGGCTATCTTCATTTGCCCATGAGTCTTTACGCCGTTGGACCTGTCACCAGTTTTTTAACCCAGAATTCATACACGCTCAGCGACTTTTTTGGTTCGTTGGCCGTTGGCTTGCTTACAGCCCTGATACCAGAAGGCGTGGCGTATCATTACCCTGTGGCCTACCGACTGGACTTATCTGGGTATGTCAATCCGCTGGGTTTAGGGCTTGTCATGAGTAACAATCCGGCAGAAGATCAGCGCTTGCGCTACAACGCAACAGCGGGTGTAAAGCTGAGCTACTACACCCGTTTTGGTTTATTGGCAAGTGCCTCTACACAACTTAACTTGCTGCGCAATTTCGGTGTATTTCCGAGTGCAAGCCTGAGCTTAGGCTACGCTTTTGGACACAGGCATTTGGGCGAATCTGATCAATGACCCCCTGGCTGGCAGCACAGCGGCAATGCCTTTTGAGCTGCCGAATCTGCCTTTTGATCATCGGCATCGTAGCCGATTGCATTCAGTGCTTTTTTAAGGGTAGCTACGTCGGTTTTCTTGCTGTTGTATTTGATTTCTACCACTTTGGTTTCTAAATTGAGCTCGGCATACACCACGCCTTTGCTTTGATTGAGCGCCGTTTCGATGCGGTCTTTGCAATCGCCGCACTGGGCGTTGGTTTGAACAGAAACGACTGCTGCTTTTTGCGCAAAAATCGAGGTACTCAAGGAGAGTAAAAAGAATAAGAGGCTATTTTTCATTTTGTGTGTTTTTGATTCATTAATAAAATTATTTCAGTGTATAGCGCAACCCAAAGTACGCATTCCACCCCATAATGGGCGCCCAAATTTGAGTGGCATCAAAAGACGAACCAAACGGATTGGCCGCATCAATGATGGGTGCATGTTGGGTAAAGTTGAGGAGGTTTTCACCACCGAGGTAACATTCGAGTTGCTTCCAGTTTCGGGTAACTTGCGCATTGAGCAAGGCCCAAGGCGTGCTATGGCCATGGTGCGGCAAACGCACCGCGCTGTAACGCGAATAAGTGAGGTCATAATTCCAACGCTTATTGCGTGTCTGGTATGCCAAATTAACAAAATAACGCTGGCGCGGCAACAAGACTTGATTTTGAAGCTGACCGTTGTACAACGCGCGGACGTCCTGAAATTTATAAGCCAAGCGCACATCAAGGCCGCGCAATAACGCGTAGGCAAACTCGGCCTGAAGTACGGTTGCCTGGGAATTATCGGCTAGGTTTTTAAAAATGACCATGTCGAAAATTGAATCGCGGTCGGCAACGAGCTGTTGCGAAAAACGCGTGTGGTAAACATCCAAACTAAGGCTGCCTTTGCGTTTCTTGAAACTAAATCCTTGTACCAACGAGGCCCCAACATTCCAGGAAATTTCTGGTTGCAAGGCTTGATCGGCCAGCCATGTTTTTGAACTCGCAAGCAAAGAAAGGTTGTCTATAACAAAATTGGGCATACGCCACGCACGGCCGGCAGTGAGACGTAGGTCGAATTGGGGGCTTAGGGCGTATTTGAGGTGCGCGCGCGGTGCAAATTGGCCTCCGGCAAGGTTGTGTTGATCGTAGCGCGCACCTACAACCGCCGAAAGGCGGTTGCCCGAGTAGGTATACTCGGCAAATACGCCCGGTACGATTTCAGTGCGCGTCAGCCCCAGCTGTGCTGCGCCCGAGGGCTGACCAGCATACTGCAAAATCCGCAGGGCCAAAAAACTTGCTCCCGCCTTGATTTTATGGTCTGAGTTACCAATGATGTCGTCGTAAATGGCATTGATATAAAGGCGTCGTTCTTTGCCCTGAAAGTTGCGCAGGCCATAAAAGCCGTTGACATCTTGGGCTTTGAGTTGCGTGATGATCCCCAAACTTTGGGCGGGTTTTTGCCAAAAAAACCGGTTTTTGAAAAAACCGAGAGGTGTTTGCTATTCAAGGCCATCCCGTATCCTACAGGTGTTTGTTTGCTAAAAGTGAGCTGACCACCAGTTTTGTCGTCGGAGTAGGCTTGTAAACCGAATTGCGCCTCCATTTTGGGGCCTTTGTAACTGAAACGCTGCAGTAAATTAAACGTATTGGATAGCGCCTGGTCCCTAAAGCCGTCCTGGTTGTGGTCTTGTTGGCCGTAAATGGCTGCGCCCGAGGCAAACAAGCCCATGTGCCAGCGCTCCGAGAGCCGCTGGCCACCCTGCAAATTGAGCTCGGTGCGGCCAAAGCGGTTTTGGTATACATTGAGCCCCAAGCGCGGGAGGTCTTTGGGTTTCTTGAATTCAAAATTGACCAATCCGGCCATCGATTCGTAACCATTTACCACCGAACCAGTGCCTTTGGTAATTTGTATTGACTCCAGCCAAGTACCCGGAATAACGCTCATGCCATAGGCGCTCTCGAGGCCACGCAAAAAAGGAATATTCTCAAATTGCAACTGCGTATAAGCGGCGTCGAGCCCCAGCAACTGTATTTTTTTTGCGCCAGACACCGCATCGGACATACTGACATCTACAGTGGCGTTGGTCTCAAAAGACTCGGATAAATTACAACATGCGGCCTTTCTGAATTCGGCACTAGTGAGCTCTTCCACATGCAGGGTTTTCATTTTGGAAATTCCATGTGCGTTT
>JBJTNX010000202.1:0-2586 GCA_046074325.1 Sphingomonadales bacterium | reverse complement strand
CAACCGTTGTTCAAAAGTTTCGGCCCATCAATTTGAAGCGTTTGCTTCACCAAATTATCCACTTTTGGCCAAAGCGGGCGTGCAAATAGAATGGTTCAAAGAGCGATTGTACCGAGCCAAACTGACAAACTTGGATCCGTTACTCGACTTGAACAACGACGTACTAATTTGGCGTCTTTATCCAGGTATGCCGATGCAGCTCTATGCCCCTGCTTTGCGTTTTCCTACTGTTCAAATTCTCATCCTTGAAACTTTTGGAGCTGGAAATGCCTTTAGTAATAAGGCATTTCAGGAACTCATTAAAGCATACATTACAGCTGGTGGCTTGGTCTTGAATATCACGCAGTGTCAGAGCGGTCCTGTTCGCCAAGGCGCATATCAGACAAGTACATTTTTTGAAAGTATTGGCGTAATTAGTGGTGCTGACCTGACCGCTGAGGCAGCTATTACCAAAGCAATGTTTGCCTTAGCCCATATTCCAAAAAATGAACAAGCTGGATTTTTAAAAGCAAATATAGTTGGCGAGTTGACCGCTTTGCCTTGAGCAATTATGCGCGCTCGACCAAACTGCCGTTGTGTACCTCTAAGACTCTTCCTGGAAAAGATTGAATCATTTGCATGTCGTGGGTGGCCATGAGCACGGCTGTATGCTCTTCTTTTGCCACGGCCAGTAGCAACTCCATAATTTCTTTAGAGGTTTCGGGGTCGAGGTTCCCTGTGGGTTCGTCTGCTAAAATAAGTGCAGGTTGATTGAGAAGCGCACGGGCGATCGACACGCGTTGTTGTTCACCGCCGGAAAGCATATGTGGAAACGCTTTTGCTTTTTGCTCGATTCCAACAAGTTGCAGACAGTTGAGTGCACGTTGTTCTATTAGTTTTTTATCTTTCCAACCTGTTGCACCCAATACGAACTTAAGATTATCAATCACATTTCTGTCGGTCAATAATTGAAAGTCTTGAAAAACGATACCTATTTTTCTGCGCAAGAAAGGAATTTGTTTGCGCTTCAGACCTTGCAACGTAAAGCCACACACTTCGCCTGCACCTTCTTTAAGAGGGATTTCGGCATAGAGTGTTTTGAGCAAACTACTTTTACCACTTCCGGTTTTCCCGATGAGGTAAGCAAAGGACTGCGCAGCAAGTTCCAGTTGGACATTGTCCAAAATGAGCTGCTCTTGCTGGTAAATTTTGGCTGCAGAAAGCGTGATGACGTTCGACACGGATATAAATTTTAGACAAATGTGTCCAATATGTCGTAACTAAAAATCAAAATGCACGATTTTATCTTAACAAATTCAGGTTTAAAACTTTTGACCCTAGCAAGCGCGTTGGGATCTTGCCCCTCTTAATTTTACATTCTATGAATCGTAATTTGCGTTATCTCGTCTCGCTTTTGTGCTTTCCTCTATTGTTTTGGGCACAAGAGTCCGCTAAATACAGCGGAGAAAATGCGGCATTTTATAATGCCGAAGACTTATTTACCAAAGCACAATATGCAGCTGCCAAACAAGAGTGTCGACTCTTTATTAATAGTTGTCAGGCGCAGCAGCGCAATGAACACGATCCTTACCTCATCAAGGCTTATTACTATGAAGGCATGGCCGCGCTCAAACTTTACGCAAACGACGCTATTCCTTTGCTTGAGCAATTCAATAAAACCTATCCAGAAAATAATTTTAGAAATGAGATCGCAATAGGCGTAGGGACTTATCATTTTCAGGCCGAAGATTACTTAGCTGCGCAAACCGCATTTGCTCAAATTAAACTAAATGGCTTAAGTGCAGAACAAAAAGAAGAGGTATTATTCAAACTTGGTTATTCTGCTTATCAAAATGAGGATCAAGATGCGGCTTATTTAGCTTTTAAAGAGATCAAGGATGGCAGTACCCAATATGCCAAACCTGCACTTTACTACTATGCACATATTAGCTACGTCCGCTCCTCGTTGCAAGAGGCCCTTGAAGGTTTTCAGGCCTTGCAAAAAGATTCTACGTTTTGTGGTGTAGTACCATATTACATTGCCCAAATTTTATACAAACAAGGGAAATACCAAGAGGTCATTGATTTTGCCCCAACAGTGCTCAATTGTGGGTTTGTCAATAATGAATATGATATTCAACACATCATAGGGAATGCCTATTATATGATGGGCAAATATGATTTGGCTTTGCCATTCTTGGAGCGCTATCATCAGAATGCACGTGGCACGCGCGACGACTACTACGAATTGGGTTTTGCCTATTACAAAACAAAGCAATTCGAAAAAGCAATAAAAAACTTTGACCGGGTCACGCGCGCTAAAGATAGCCTATGTCATATCGCAATGTATCAAATTGGCGATGCGTATTTACAGCTCAATAAGCTCCTACCTGCTCGCAGTGCATTTGAACGTGCAGCAGAAATGAACTTCTTACCGCAAATACAAGAAGATGCATTGTTTCAGTTTGCCGTACTCTCTTTTAAGGTGGATATCAATCCTTATGATGAGTCCGTTCGCGCTTTCGAAAACTACCTCAGTCAGTATCCAGATTCAAAAAGAAAACGCGATGTCTACCAGTATTTGGTTAATGTGTATACCAACACATC
>JBJTNX010000201.1:0-6077 GCA_046074325.1 Sphingomonadales bacterium | reverse complement strand
CTTTTTGCATGAATTAAAATTCTTGAAACCCGCCGGGACCAGCAGGGGTGTCTTGTATACAAAACCTTCTTGGATTTATCAGCTATCGCTTTCAAACGGAAAATTTGCGCAAACTGAGTTTCCTGTAATTCCCGGACTCTCGCCAGAATATATTGATCATATTCAGTACGAGCAAGCATTAACGCGATTTCTTACTTTGGCTAAAGTACAGCTAGAGGCTTGGTCGAAAATCGATTTTTTGCAAGATCAACAATACCAATTATTTATTTCAAATTGGCAGGCTTACCCTTCTTTTGTCTTTGGTTTAGAATTGTTGTTGTTTGCTATTCAAGCCAATGGCTCCTCAGTCTTATTTAATTCCCCGTTCACCGATTCGGCAATTTCTATTCCTATTAACGGTCTGGTCTGGATGGGTAATTTAGCCGATATGCGTCAGCAAGCGCAACAAAAAATTAGCGCCGGTTTTCAGACCGTCAAACTCAAAATCGGTGCGCTAGATTGGCAGCAAGAACTCAGTCTACTGGCTGAACTACGCGCAGCGGCACCTGCTACGCAATTAACGATCAGAGTAGATGCGAACGGTGCCTTTTCAGCAGCGCAAGCCCGTGAGGTGCTCAAAGAATTAGCCCGTCTGGAAATACATAGTATAGAACAGCCAATTGCAGCCGGACAGCCAAAGGAAATGGCTGAACTTGCAGCGCTAAACTTGGTGCCAATTGCATTGGATGAAGAATTAATTGGTGTACACGGTACTGTACAAAAAGCAGCTTTACTGGATCGAATCAAACCGCAGTACATCATCTTAAAACCGAGTTTACATGGTGGTTTTTCGGGTGTAAAGGAATGGATAGCGCTCGCAGAAGAACGCCAAATTGCTTGGTGGCTAACGAGTGCCTTGGAGAGCGCTATAGGCCTGAGTGCAATTGTGCAGTTTGGATCTTTATTCCCCCTTGATTTACCTCAAGGATTTGGAACAGGAGGTCTTTACAGCAACAATTTTGAATCTAGATTAGCCATTGAGAACGGCCATATTTTTTGGCTCAACGACTCACACAAGGACTGATCTCAGTACAATTTTGGTAGACCATATCGTGTAAAATGAGTTGTGCAGCTAGAGCCAACTGCGTGTAGTTCTGTGAATTATTTCCAAAACCAGCGGCACTATTTTGCCACATGGCTTTAATGAGTTCCTGAGATCCCTCTGTAGGTTGAATTTTATCGACTACTGCAGCCACATTTAAGGCACCGGCATGGTAAACATGCAATACAAACAGCCTGAACCACAAATCGGTTTCATTGTAGGTCAGTCCATGACGGTCTAAGATTTTTTTGGCTTCTGGGATACAAATACGTCTAATTAGCTGTGCAGCACCATATGCCGAACGGTCAAAATCTTTGCGCTCGTCGATGGTACTATTCACCGTTAAACCCATTGAGCGCGCTACGCCAGGCATCAATTGAAATGCGCCGTAGGCACCAGTTGCTGATTTGCGCATCAGTGCAGGACTTTCAATTAACAAAATGGATTGCGCATACCATGGATCTACACCGTAACGTTCAAAAGCAGCGACACCCTTGTCTAGGCTCGGATAGACCTCCGCAAAACGATAAAAGTCATTTTTTCCGGTTGTAACATATATTCTGGTATCGCTTGGTAGCCCATTGGCTTCGCGCAGCGCCTGACGGGTTTGGTTTTTTTGCTCCTCAGTTTGTGCATTCCAATCTCGAATAGACATTTTATCCAGGACTTGTCGATTTGCTGCCACGTTAATGAGGCAGGAGTCCGGAGAAAGCAGCATGATTTTTTTCCAGAATTGGGGTTGGGGAAGTTGGTCCCAGCGGTCTTCGAAAAGTGCTTCAGCGTGCATGATGGTTTGAGAACCAGAAGCCTGAACAACCTTGATTTTGTCAGCCTCCCAATTTTCGAGTGGCTGCGCCATAACGAATTGTAGACTCAAAATAAACGTAAAGAAAGAGAGGACACGAGTGATTTTCATTTTCTAAAAATACAAAGAACCCTTTTTTCTTAAATTGTTACAGTGACTTAGTTTACACAACAAACTGTTGAAATTGTTTAATTTTGACTGTATGCAGGTCATTTATCGAATCTTGAGTCTTCCACTTATTTTTTTGGTGCGTATTTATCAATGGGTGATATCGCCCATTTTTCCGCCAAGTTGTAGATATACGCCTACATGTTCGGCATATATGGTGGAGGCCCTGCAAACTTGGGGGCCTATTAAAGGCACTTATTTAGGATTGAAGCGAATTTCGAGCTGTCATCCGCGCGGTGGTTTTGGCTATGATCCAGTTCCTAAACCTGGCTCGGAAGCGTCCCGCGCTGCTTCAAAACCCGATAATAATTCAGAAAAGTAGCGTAGTCTTTGGCCGCTGCTAGGCGCTCTTCAGGCTTATGAATAGCTTGGGTTTTACAACCATTTTCAAGAAAGATAAACCATTCCCATAACCGTTCGACTGCGTCGCTTCTTTTAATGGGGAAATCTGAGGCTTGAATACTACAGTAGAAGTGCAAAGCTTTTTTGGCTCGGGTCAGCAAAACATTGAGTCTTCGACCACTCTGGGACTGCACCATAGGGCCTAATCTCAGGCTAAATTTGCCTTCTTCATTTTTTGCAAAACCAAAGCTGATCAACAAGAGATCGCATTCTTCGCCTTGCACTTGTTCGAGTGGCAAGAAGAAGGCACTTCTTTCAATAATACGCGCTTCGAGAAGTGCTTGTTCTGATCCATTTAATTGTTGGTAAATACAGTCAAGTTGTGCCTCGGAAAAGGCAACGACGCCAAAAGAACGGGCATCAGTGAGCAATGTGCGCAGCTGTTTTGCAACGGCTTTGGCTTCAATTAAGTTCTGTTGATTTGCGTAGACACCATTCGGAACAAAATGGTTAAAAATGCCATTTTGTGCATGGCCTAAAGAGGGCCAAGCGAGCAGTTCATTGTTATAGAATTTTTGATTGGAAAATGCAATTAGTGCTGGGTCTTCACTTCTGTAATGATGACGCAAATGAAGTCTTGGTAAATAAAATGCAGCCTGATGAAGGAGGTCTACAACACCTTCTTTACTTTGTCCGAAATAGGATTGAGGCCGCATTTGTTGCGGGTCCCCGGCAACCACAATTTGATTGACGCGTTGTAAGGCCCCCATTGCATGGCTCAAAGGCAACTGACTGGCTTCATCAAAAATACCGAAATCGAACAGATTGGTTTGCAGTGGGAGTGTTTTGGCTAATGCTGTCGGTGACGACATCCAAATAGGGAAAATGACTCGTAGCCATTCACTTGCAGGCCCCTCAAAAAGCGCTTGAATGGATAGTTGCTGCCGAGATTTTGCCATTTCCTTCACAAGGATTGCCTTTCCTTTGCGCAACTGCTTACGTCGTTCTTTTTCATTTTGATTCAAGCGCTGAGTGGGCCGTTCGAGTAGTGCTTGAAGTTGGTCAAAACGACTTTGTTGGGTTGCACAGATCTGTTGTGCGTTTGCTGCCCAATTGACTTGCTCAATTTGGAGATCTTCATTAAAGTATTTCTGAAAATCAGTATTATACCCGTTGTAAACATCCGGAAAATGATACCTCAAATCTGACCAAAATTCAGCACGAATAACGTTGAATAGTTCATCTGGCTGAGCAACCAATGGCCAAAGATCTGGTGAAATCTGCTCAATAAATCCGCTTGCCGTACCCCAATTGACTAGAGCGGCATCTAAGCGGGCAGAAAGTAAGTCAAAATCAATGGCGTTTGACTTGAATAGTTGCTCATGGAGTTGTTGGAAACGATACGCGGTTTTATGTAAAAGGCAATATTGTTCAAGCTCCATTGGACTCAAGGAGCGATACCACAACCAAACATCCTGATTGTGATGTTTGAGCAAATTCATCACGACGCCAATTTCGGTTTCAAGGTCAATGATGCCGAGCACATGCAATTGATTTTGGATCTGATCGATTTGTTCTGAATTTCGCCACCACTTTTGAAGGTCTTTTTCTAATTCGTCTAGCTCAAGGTTGGCTGTCCGCAACCATGATTTTTCAAGTTTGCGCCATTTTCTTTTTTGTAGCCAATTGCTCTGGGTTGCTGCTTTTTTAAGGGCTACCCATTCAATTTGTGTGGGAATTTGCGTCCAAACTTGTAAGGCGTTCAGTTGCCTTTTTCTTTCCTTTTGGAGCTGCTCAAAACGCTGGAGTTTTTTGAGTAAAGCAGGCGTATTCGAATCGAGTATGGTAAGGTAATTTTGATAAACATTTGCCTCGAATTGAATGCAACGCAAACTTTTTTCGACAAGAGCTGCCAGGGCGTTTTGATTCTTTATTTGATGAGACTGTAGTTCAGTTTGCAAGGACTTCCACTCTTGGTAGCGATTTAAGTTTTCGAAATTAGTGGGATCTTGCCAAATTGGCGTGAGTATCGGCAGTATAGTGCGTATTTCAAGCGGCAAGTTCGCTAGTGCATTTTGTGCTTTGAGCCAATGTAGCCAACGTTTGGTCGCTTGCGTTGCTCGTTTTGAACGAGGTGCAAATAGTGTCAAAAGTTGGTCAAGCGGCATTTGTGCGCATTGCTCCAACGCTTGTTTTTGTTGCCAATAACGTGCGGCCAAAAAAGGGCTTGGTACTGTATTTTTTTTGTCGGTGAATTGCCGTTGCAACAATTGTTCAAACTGCAATTGTAGCTTTTTATAGAAACTATTTAATCCTGCTTGTTCATGGATGACCACACAAAAGTGTTGCAATCCGGCCTCTTTTAGTTTGCCTAATAAGACCGATAATGCAACCGCTTTATCGGTAAGAATGAGTGCGTTCTGACCGCTTTTGAGCACGCTACTTACAATGTTGCTCAGAACGACTGATTTTCCTGTTCCGGGTGGGCCATAGACTACAGCAGAACCTTGTGCAACATGGTTTATTGCAGCTAATTGGTCCGGATCTAGAGGGCTAATTTGTCCAAGTTCAAAGCGGTTTTGAATATCCCTCATTTGGTCGGTATCGCCGATGATTTCCCGAATGGGGGTACTAAAAGTTGCTGCTTTTAGAAGTCCTTCCCATTCTTTGCGCAATTCATAGCGCTGCGGATGTAAATTAGCAAAGCCAGTTTCTGTTTTATAGTTGCTAAAAACCCCGCAGTTTAAAAGTGTTTGGATAAATACGTTTCGGTCGAGATTTTCGTCAAATTGGATGTCTTTTTCCTTGAGTAATAAACTCAAATAGGGATTGATAAAGGTATATTCTTCGAATTCAAGCGTCTGTTGTTGGTGTTTAATGTTTTTACATGACGTAAGAAAAACGGGCGTCTGAATAGCCTTTTCTCCTTTTTGCCAACACAGTAAGCCCTCGAATTGAACCAGTGGCAAAACACCTCTTTCTCTTTCGATGCGCTTGAGCTCACTAAGCAGCAATTTGCTTTTTGTTTCTTTATGCCAAAGGGCTTTCGGATCTTGAATAAATTGTTCGGTATGAAGATTGATAAGCGGGTCGTTTGGCCGAAGCAAAAACAACTCGGATTCCCAAGTATGCAGAAATTCATGAACCAATTCAGACATACCGCTAAGTTAGCACCTCTCTATCGAATAAAAAACCTAAATTTGAGTAACTTATCAAGATATGAAACAGCTCATTTTCAGCTTGGCGCTGCTCAGCCCAGTCTATTTTCAGGCCCAAATTACCCTTACAGTTGCCGATTTTGCAGACGCCGGTGACTCCGTTCGCTGGAGTCAAGCGAACCCAATTTCTATCAATTTTCAGAATACGGGTGCGAATAGCACCTGGGATTTCTCTCAGTTAAGTGCTCAAACACAAACCCTTGTGGATTACAATCCCATCGGTTTTGGTTCCCTATTAATTTTGGCCACCTTTGGCCCGATAGCCCCAACACCCTACAGAGCCACCTACTTCAACCTTACCAATGATTTGCCCATCGATCAATTCTCTGCTTTTCTTCCTGTTGAGCTCTCGAATCTGAGTCAATATACCAAAAGAACCAACAGCCAAATCAATAGCTTAGGCTACTCCATTGATGTGCAAGGCCAAGGCGTTCCATTCAAGTCCGATACAATAGAAACCCGC
>JBJTNX010000200.1:0-8327 GCA_046074325.1 Sphingomonadales bacterium | reverse complement strand
TGGGCTTAGCCGCAACTTCGTTGTGAATTCCAACTCCCTTTTTGACCTCCAACGTTTTAATACTTCTACAGACCTCGAAGCTTTTGACATGATCATCGATTCCCTTATCAATGAGTCCACAGCGGCAAACAATAATGAATGGGTTTCCCTCCAAGATCCAGGTCAAACTTTCCGTATGCGCACGCCGACAGCCATGAGCCTGCAACTCGACTACCATCTTTGGAGCTACTTCTATGTAAATGCTAGTGCAATGGTCAATATGATCCCTAAGAAAAAAGACTCGAAAGTAAATATTGCCACACAATTATCTTTTACGCCAAGTTTCGACAGTCCTTATTTTGGACTTTATGTTCCGATTGCTTACAACAAATACAGTGGCTGGCGCGCTGGGTTGGCAACGCGTATAGGCCCTGTCATCTTAGGACTCAACGACATGAATATTATTCGTGCCAAGGGTCAAATCAGTGGTATTGACTTCTACGCCGGGTTGCGTTTGCCAATTTTGTATCATAGGGTCAAGGACAAAGACAAAGACAAGGTCTCCGATAAAATGGACGAATGTAAAAACGTACCCGGAACTTGGGCCTTCTTGGGTTGTCCAGATACTGACAACGATGGTATTCCGGACTCCGAAGACGCTTGTGTAGACGTTGCTGGCCTCAAAGAATTTAAAGGCTGTCCAGACACCGACGGCGATAAAATCATCGATAGCGAAGATGCTTGCCCAACTGTAGCCGGCGTTGCAGCCCTAAAAGGTTGTCCAGATAAAGATGCAGATGGCATTACTGACGCCGAGGATGCTTGTCCAGACAATGCAGGACCAATAGAAAACCAGGGCTGCCCTGATCAAGATAAAGACGGTCTATTTGATTTTGTCGACAATTGCCCTACAATTGCTGGCCCTAAAGAAAATCAAGGCTGCCCATGGCCAGATACAGATGGAGACGGCTTACTAGATAAGGACGACGACTGCCCGAATCTCGCGGGTCCAAAAGCCAACAAAGGCTGCCCTTACAAAGATTCTGATAACGACGGTTTACACGACAAAGACGACGACTGCCCGAATACACCTGGACCTAAAACCAACAAAGGTTGCCCTGTCATCGAACAAGCCGTTATTGAAGTCCTTAAAACGGCATTTGACAACCTTGAGTTTGAGACCAACAAGGACATCATTTTCGAAAGCTCAAAGCCTTCACTTAATGAATTAGCCGAAGTGCTCAAAAAGAAAACAACATGGAAACTCGAAATTGCAGGCCACACGGATAACGTTGGTGATGATAACCTCAACTTAGTACTCTCGAAAAAACGTGCCGAAGCGGTAAAAGCTTACTTAATAAGCCAAGGAGTTGATGAAGCACGCTTAATTACAAAGTATTTTGGTGAAACCAAACCAATTGCCAGCAATGACAGCCCTGAAGGTCGTCAGAAAAACCGACGAGTCGAAATGAAAATTGTCTTTGAATAAATTGAAATCGACCTAACAGACTAGGAGGCTCTCGGGCCTCCTTTTTTATGTTACGCCAATGTTAAGAATTTTAAACCGCTTATTAATGCTTTATTAATCTTTGTTTAATGTAAGCGTCAAGATACAACTTGACCTTTGCAGTACTAATAAAAGTCTGCAAATGAAGTATTTTACCCTTGCCCTACAATTCTTATTCTTTGGTTTATTTTCAAGTGTTTTATGGAGCCAAACTGGTTCTATTACCGGAACCGTAACCGATGAAAACAACAATCCTATTAAGGAGTTTACTATTCGCTTATCTATCACTAATAAAGCTGTTATCGATCAAGAAAAAGGCAGCTTTGCATTCACCAACTTGGCGGCAGGCGCGTACACTTTTGAACTCAAAGCCCCTGGATTCGAATCATACAAAAGTGAGGCTATTGTAGTCATTGAAGGAGCTGAAAGCAAAACGACTGTTCAACTTAAAACGAAGTCGCAAACAACTGTTGATGTTCGGGTAGAACGCAAAACAGATAAAAACAAAGGTGACATGGAAGTCACAAAAATGCAAATCAACCAGGCGGGTGTTGTCGATGGCATCAATAAAAGCACATTCGTCAAAACACCAGACTCAAGGGTGTCTCAGGTATTTAAGCGCGTGAGTGGCGCAAGTGTTCAGGACAACAAATTTGTTGTGGTTCGCGGGCTTTCTGACCGCTATAATTTTGCATTGATCAATGGTGCGCCGCTACCGAGTACCGAAAGTGACCGCAAAGCTTTCTCTTTTGATATTTTCCCTTCGAATATGCTCGAAAATTTATTCATAATGAAGAGTGCAACGCCAGAACTCCCGGGTGAATTTGCCGGCGGTGTCATTGATATCAAAACCGTTGAGCCACGCTCAGAAGCTTTTCAACACATTCAAATAGGAACAGGTTTCAATACGATAGCCACGCTCAAAACAAATAGAACTTACACAGGTGGAAGCACTGATCTGCTTGGATTTGGTACCAATAACCGCGCTATACCCGATGGCTTGCCAACCACTGCGGAATTCAACTCATTGAGCGCACAGCAAAAAGCGGAACTTGCGCAACTCATTCCCGCCAATTGGGCTACAACCAGAGGCACAGCCTTACCAAATGGAAGTCTTCAATACAGCGTAGGAAACAAAATCAAATTAGAAGATAAAAAGAGTCTATCCTATGTTTTCGCTTATTCATATAGCAATACCAATAACTTTAGTTTAGTGACACGCCGCGAATTTGAAGAACAAGCTACTGGTGTCATTACCAAGAACGAACTCAAAGATTCTGCTTACACCAAATCTATCTTGAATTCGGGTATGCTCAACCTCAAATTGGATTTAGGAAAGCGAACAGAATTGCAGCTTAAAACAATGTATTCGGCATCAGCTGATGACAAGGTAAATACACGTCAAGGTAAGCGCGATATGGATATCGAGTCCATGTACAACGAGCGTTCAACCAATATTTGGTATACACAAAATAATATTTTAACAACCCAAATACTTGGTAAGCACAATTGGAAAGACGACTGGAAATTTAACTGGACTGCCGGATACAGCAACGTCGCACGCGACATTCCATTCTTGCGCAGAATGGTTTACCAACAAGTTGATACCACGTTGCCCTATTTTGCAGTAGTCCAAAACAACGATATTTCTACCTTAGGTGCAGGCAATATGTTTTGGTCTACGATGACCGAAAATATTGGAAGCGCCCGTTACGACTTTAGCAAGCAGTTTGGTGGAGATGACTCCAAAAATTTATTCAAATTTGGCGGGTCACATCAATACCGCGGCCGCGATTTTGCGGCACGCAACCTCGGCTTCTCTAAATACGACCCTGCGGGCTCCTCTTCTTTCAACTCAAGCTTATTGCTTTTACCAGAAGATCAAATTTTTGCAACAGAAAACCTCGGTTTAATGGCCGACGGACAAGGTGGTTTCAAACTCGAAGAAGGAACCAACGTAGACGATAGCTACGACGCTTCTTCCTTACTTAATGCGGCATACGCCATGGTTGATATGCGTTTATTTACCAAGTTGCGTTTGGTAACAGGCTTAAGAGCGGAGTCTTACCAGCAAAAGTTCCATTACGTGGAATTTGGTTCAAATGAAGATAAATACCTAGATACAACCGTCCTAGACCTCTTGCCATCTTTGAACTTGACTTACAAAATTACGGAGCGTTTTCAATGGCGAGCAAGTGCAGCCCGCACCGTGAGCCGCCCTGAATTCCGTGAATTGGCACCCTTTACTTTCTATAACTTCCTAAACGACAACCTTGCCTCTGGAAATCCACAGCTCAAACGTGCTACTATCAACAATTATGATACCCGCTTGGAGTATTTCCCTGGAAAAGGCCAAATCATTAGTGTATCTGGATTTTACAAAACATTTACCAATCCCATCGAATTATTATTGCGCACTGGAACTTCTGGGCAGCCCGAGTTGTATTTCAACAACATAGATAAAGCAACAAGTTATGGAGCTGAACTCGAGTACCGTATGAATCTTGGTTGGCTCAACAAAGCAGATAGCAATTCTATCTTCTCGAGAACTACTTTTTACACCAATGCCTCTTTGATTCGATCGGCAGCAGACCTCAGTGCTTTTGCAGGCCTTGAGGAGTATCCGGGTTCTACGCGTCCACTGCAAGGTCAATCGCCGTATATTTTGAATGTGGGGCTTTTTTATGAAAGTCAAAAAGAACTCATGCTGAACTTCTCCTATAATTATGTTGGGCAGCGAATCGCAATTGCAGGAAGCATTCAAGAACCAAGTGTTTGGGAAAACGGCCGACATGTACTCGATTTTCAGATCGGTAAAACCTGGAAAGACAAATATGAACTCAAATTGAATTGCGCTGATTTACTCGCCCAAGACTTGGTCTTTTTCCAGGATATCAACAAGAACAAACGCTATGATAAAGGCGTAGACAGCGCTTGGCAAGAAATTACCTTCGGACAAACGATTACACTCAACTTCAAATACAAGTTCTAAATCAATGTTAAGGAATTGTTCCGCACAATTAACACACATTTAAAGCAAACTTAAGAGCGCTATAACTTGACCCGCTGCAGAACGCAAGAACTTTGTACCAGATAAAAATTAAAAAGATGAAAAAAATTTACACCCTTTTAACTGCACTTTGCCTCGGTTCTTTTGCCATGGCCCAAGATGCATTCTGGACACCTACCACGTATCGTGGCGCATTTCCAGTAACAGACAACACGCCCGCAACAGACTGGACTGCTGGCTGGTCAAATTTTGATCCAGAAAACACCGCTTACCCTGCAACGGTAACAACGGTTTCTGCCGACATCACAACCAACACAACCTGGAGTGGTGTCGTTAAACTGATGAACAAAGTATACGTTAAGAATAATGCAACCTTAACTATTGCCCCAGGGACCATTATCCGCGGCGATAAACTCACTCAAGGCACACTCATCATTACCCGAGGCGCAAAAATTATCGCCGACGGTACTGCTGCAAATCCAATCGTCTTTACCTCCAATGAAGCCGTAGGAGCACGCAACGAAGGAGACTGGGGTGGTTTGGTACTACTTGGTTTGGCTAAAAATAACCAACCTGGAGGTGTTGCCAATATCGAAGGAATTGTTCCTACTACTGACTCTCAGTATGGTGGTAATTTTGACAACGATAACTCTGGTATTTTGCGCTATGTGCGCGTCGAGTTTGCAGGTATTGCACTCGAGCCAAACAAAGAAATCAACGGGATCACTTTTGGTTCGGTTGGTAACCAAACAATTGTTGATTACGTGCAGGTGACTTTCTCAGGTGATGACTCTTTTGAGTGGTTCGGTGGTACTGTAAATTGCAAGCACCTAATTGCTTACCGCGGCCTTGATGACGATTTTGACTGTGACTTCGGTTATAGAGGGAAAGTTCAGTTTGCGCTATCTATCCGTGACAAAGACCTTTCTGACGCACCAGGCGATTCAAACGCATTTGAGTGTGACAACGATGCTGCGGGTTCAACAGCGCAACCTAAAACACGTCCTATATTCTCAAATGTTACTTTAGTTGGTCCTAAAGGAAATGGCACAACCGCACTTCCTACAGGAGAAAAATTTGAAAAAGCGTTCCGTTTACGTCGCAATTCAGCAGTTTCTGTCTTGAATTCATTGGTAACGGGATGGGAAAAAGGCTTGTCTATCGAAGGTGCACCAGTTGTAGCTAACCTTAACGGTGATACAATGGTATTCGTCAATAACATCCTTACCAACTTTGCAGTTCCTTCTTGGAGCGCTAACAACACCAATACTGTACTAAACTCTGGTGGTTCTACAACATCTTGGTATAACTCTTGGTGGGGTGTGGATGGCAACGACTCGACGCAAACCTTAGCTCAAGTGAATTGGGTTAATCTCTTCCCTGCTTTGGGCGTAACTCCTGATGCACGCTTAGGTGCAGGTTCAGTAGCAGCAAACGGTGCTACCTTCTTAAATCCGGTATTCTTCTCAGTTGCCATGCCAACTGTTGCGACTACCTCATACACTTATTGTCAAGGTGCAAGTGCAACTGCACTCTCTGCTACAGCATTAACTGGTAATACTTTACGTTGGTATACACAAGCCATTGGAGGTACTTACACTACAACTGCTCCTGTACCAAGTACAACTACAGCAGGTACTTACACTTATTATGTTTCACAGGCGAATGCCGGTAACGACGAAAGTATGCGTGTAGCCATCACAATTGTTGTGAATGCGTTACCTGCAACTCCAACTATTGCTGCAAGTGGATCTACTACCTTCTGTACAGGTGGTTCTGTTGACTTAACATCAAGTGCTGCTTCTGGAAACGTATGGTCAACCAACGCTACTACGGCTACAATAACCGTTTCTGCAACTGGTAACTACAGCGTTACCGTAACAGATGCGAATGGCTGTTCTAGTACTTCTGCTCCTATTTCTGTGAACGTTTCAAGCGCTCCGGCTCCAACTATCAGCGCATCTAGTACACAAGCGTGTTCTGGTGATGTGGTAACGGTTACTGCATCTGCGGCTGATTCTTATTTATGGTCAACCGGTGAAACCTCACAAAGTATTCAGGTAAGCAATACCGCTGCTGTATATGTAACAGTTACAAACGCGAATGCTTGTAACGGTGTTGGACAATCTGCAACCACCAACATTACTTTCACCGCTACACCAACCGCTGCGGGTTCATTCACAACTGCTGGTAACGTTGTTACCTTCACAAACACTTCAACGGGTGCTACAGCTTATTCTTGGGATTTCGGTGACTTCACCAACTCTTCAGCTACTGCTCCTGCCCACGCCTATGCTGCAAACGGCACCTATACTGTTGTATTAACCGCAATCAACGGAAACTGTACCAACACAGCTACATTTGAGATTTCTATCGAGGTTGGAATCGAAGACGCAACTCAAATGCAATTTGAGGTGTATCCTAACCCAGCAAATGAGCAAATTATTGTTGCTTTTGAAAATACAGCTGCAGGCAGCTTAAACATTCTAGATGCAACAGGTCGAGTGGTCTTTACACAATCATACAACGAAATTGGTTCTGTACTACTCCCAATCAATGTGAGCGAACTAGCTTCAGGAAGCTACACTGTTCAATTGATCAATGCAGATCAAGTAGGCATCAAACGCTTATTGATCCGTAAATAATTTTTTCAAGTCAAGAGGGGACTTCGGTCCCCTCTTTTTTTAAAAACTGACACGATGGAAAACACAAAAGGACACACCATTCTGATTGTCGATGACGAACCAGATATCTTAGAGTTTTTATCGTACAATGTACGCAAAGAGGGCTACAAAGTCTTTACAGCAACAAACGGCATCGAAGCCTTGCGCTTGGTGCAACAAATCAATCCTTCTTTGATCCTCCTCGATGTCATGATGCCCAAGATGGATGGCATTGAAACATGTCAGGTTATCCGTAAAGACCTCAATATGGTTCAGCCTGTTATTGCATTTCTTACGGCAAGAACCGAGGATTACGCGCAAATTGCTGGCTTTGAAGCAGGTGCTGACGACTACATTTCAAAGCCAATTAGGCCGCGCTTACTCATCAGTAAAATTGAATCTTTATTGAGAAGAATCAAAAATAAGGGTGGGGTCGAAAGCAGTACAACGCTTATCATTGACAGAGACCGTTATGTGGTTGAAATGGAAGGCAAAGAATTGCAACTCCCTAAAAAAGAATTTGAGTTATTGGAACTGTTGGCAAGTAGACCAGGAAAAGTATTCAACCGCGACCAAATTTTAGCCGTCGTTTGGGGCAATGATACCATAGTTGGCGAACGCACCATCGATGTTCACATCAGAAAATTGCGCGAAAAACTCGGAGATGCGTATATTCGTACCATAAAAGGCGTCGGATATACCTTCAACGACAAGTGAGAAAAGCAAGACCTAGTTTTTTAATCCTCAGTGGCAGTATTTTATTCTATATACTGAGTTTTCTTTTTACGCTTTTTGTACACCTACAAATTGTCACTTTAAGCAATACGCTTATCTTTCTAATCCCGCTCGTAACCGGGATTTTTGCATACACCATCTTTTATTACATCATTAAGCGCTTTTTGCAATACAGAATGAGTCTGATTTATCGCAGTATTCAAAGCTTAGAACAAAACACACCAAAAGACCAAAGCATTGATGATCTGGTCGCACAAGGAGAACAAGATGTACAAGACTGGAAACAAAAACGTACCCAAGAGATTGAGAAACTCAAAGAACAAGCCGCCTTTCGAAAAGAATTCCTCGGAAACCTTGCTCATGAACTGAAAACACCCGTTTTTTCAATTCAAGGTTATATCGATTCATTGTTGGACGGCGGAATGGACGATCC
>JBJTNX010000199.1:0-14972 GCA_046074325.1 Sphingomonadales bacterium | reverse complement strand
GGAGGTTTTCAACTTGATCTTGCATGAGTGCAATCAAAGGTGAAATCACCAAGCAAAGTCCTTCGCGTTGGAGACCAGGCACTTGAAAACAAATAGATTTTCCGCCCCCAGTTGGCAATAAGGCGAGGGCATCTTTTCCTTCTAGCGCTGCTTTTACAATTGGCTCTTGACTTGACCTAAAAGCGGAAAAGCCCCAATGTTTTTGGAGCAAGCTAAGGGCTTGGTCGAAGTCATGCATGTGACAAAGTTAAGGATTGCTTTTAATAAGGTCAATAAGTTGTGTGCTCGGCGATTTAGTGGTATATTCGCGCATCAATTAACGCTTATGTCTGGAGTTTCAGTACAATTTCCCGTCACCCACAACACCAATAGCAACCTCGCCAACGTCGATTGGGACAACCTACCATTTGGTAAAATCTTCGCCGATCACATGTTCGTCATGGAATACGCAAATGGCGAATGGCAACAAGGAGAAATCTTGCCTTTTGGTCCAATTGCCATGCATCCGGCAATGTCTGCCATTCACTATGGTCAGTCCATTTTTGAAGGCATGAAAGCTTACCGAAATTTAAACGACGAGGTTGTCTTATTCAGACCTGAGCTCAATGCGCACCGTTTTGCCGAGTCAGCAGCTCGCATGTGCATGCCTGAAGTCCCTGAGGAACTTTTTTTAGAAGCTGTCAAACAACTCGTGGCACTAGATGCAGCTTGGGTTACCAATAAACCAGGCTACGCGCTTTATATCCGTCCGTTTATGTTTGCCACTGACGAATTTGTCGGTATCAAACCTTCAGACACTTATAAATTTGTCATTATTAATTCGCCGGTTGGTGCGTATTACGCAGAGCCTGTTCGCGTTAAAATCGAAGAGCATTACACCCGCGCTGCCGTCGGTGGTGTTGGTCGTGCAAAAGCAGCTGGCAACTATGGTGCATCGTTATTTCCTGCCAAGCAAGCTCAACAACAAGGTTACCATCAGTTGGTCTGGACCGACGCCAAAACCCATACTTTCATAGAAGAGTCTGGCACCATGAACATCATGTTTGTCATCAATAATACGCTCATTACACCTTCCGAAGATGCAGATACTATTCTAAGAGGAACCACCAAGCGCACTGTACTTGAATTAGCGGCTGCCTGGGGAGTTCCAATCGAAGAACGCCCGGTAACTGTTATGGAAATCATAGAAGCTGCTAAAAATGGCACCCTACAAGAAGCGTTTGGAGCCGGAACCGCTGCAACAATAGCGCCCATTGCCATAATAGGCTACCGCGATGAAAAACTTGAGTTGCCAGCTTTGGAAACCAGAGAGCTCTCTTTAAAAATCAAAGCACACCTCGACGGCATCAAATCTGGAGCTATTGCAGATACCCAGCATTGGGTTCAAAAAGTCTGCTAATTTGTGAAAAAAGCACAAAAGAAGCATCTTTGGCATATGCGCCATGTTTGTTTGTTTCTTTTGTTTTTGAATTGCCTTTTCCTAAAAGCACAAGTGCTTGTATTGACATTCAAGGACCAACAAACCAATGAGCCGATCCCAAATGTGCAGTGCCTATTGGTTGTGAAGAAAGACACGCTCAGGGATTTTAGTACCCAAATTGGCAGCGTCGGTTTTCATGTGAATCAATTGAAGGAAGTTGCTCAATTAACCTTGACTTTTGCGCACCCCATTTACCATGAGGGCCTAAAAAAGCTGCTTTTTGATCCCCGAAAAGACACCAATCAATTCACTTTTTACCTTAAATCGACACGCATACAAGAAACGCCGGGTATTACAGTCAAACCCAATCAGCCCGATACCGTATTTGCTTCCAAGACCTATAGTGTTGCTGACTTTGAACTGGGTTCAGCTGGTGAGCTTTATCTTTTGACCTATGAAAAAAACCTGCTTAAAGAGGCACAATTGCAGTGTATTTGGAATGACACCACCCTTTTCTTACAACAAATACCCGAGCGTGCAATTGCGCTCAAACGCGATTTTCGTGGAAATATCCACGTAGAAACAGATCAACTCATGTATGGCATCAAACGCCAAGATTCCACACTTGTGCTGGGTACTATACCTAAAGACTATTTTTTCAAATATATCGCACCAATTGTAGACACCAGTCTGACCCGCCAGTTTTACTCGAGCTATATGGATATTTATCCTGCGTTTGAGTACGGTGCCGTGGACCTCTTGGACTCAAGTTATAAAGCCATTTTACATATTCAAGACGACCTCATGATGGAGCTTTACCGTTCCGAATACAAATGGGTCGACGTACGAACCAAACTCTGGGCGAAAAACTTAGAGAATCAAACAGGAATAGATGCCGAAATCTACGTTGGCGCCAATGTATTTACGCAGTCTTTGTATTACCAACCTGTGTATGCCCCTTTGTTTTTGGTGAGAGATACAATTTACATTTTCGACTACCCTCAAGACATGCTGAGGGTTTTTTCAATCGATGGCAAACTCATCAAGTCTATTCCTATTTTTCATCATTATCAGGCCAAACAAACGGGTTTTCAAAAGAACCTACAACAAGATCGAAAAACGGGTAATATTTATGCTGTATATGAGCAAGAGGGGCATTTTTATGTAGGTTTGATCAATTTACAAACTGGGCAAATCAATCAAAAAGTGAGGCTTGCATACCGATACGTAGAAAAGGTGCGCATTCATGACAACGCCGTTTATTTTATTTACAGACCTTTTGAATCCACTCAAAAAAAATTCCTCTACAAGCAAAAACTCCCCGTTAGACCGCATTAAGGATGCAAAATAAGCTGAATAGAAACGGGTAGGTGATCAGAGTAGCCACCTAGGTATTTTGGACCAGCATATGTTCTGTTGGGAACCGTTTGTCCTTTGTATTCTGTCAGTAAAAAGGGGAAGCTATGAATGCTGCCGCTCTCTTTTTGAATTTGAAGTTTGCCCTCAAATGCATTGCTAGAAACCATCATGTGGTCAAGCACTTCCCATTCATTCTTGTAATTGTAAGACCCGCCAAAAGCACCACTTGATTTGGTAATGAGCGGCGTAAGTTTTTGTGCAACCAACTGAGGTCCAGCATCGGAAGGATGGTCATTTAAATCTCCCATAAAGATAATTTTTGCCTTTGGCTCGTTCTTTTGAATGGAATCAATAAATTGGGTAGCCATTTGGGCGGCTTTGAGTCTCCTTGGTGCACTTTCATCGGTTCCGCCTCTGCGGCTGGGCCAATGATTGACCATGACGTAGAGTGTTTCTTTTTTATATTTGAATTTTGCCCAAACGATGTCTCTAGAGCTTGGAATGGTGTCTCCGGGTAGGGTAAATCGGATATTTCCAGAAGATTTTAATTGTAGTAAGTCTTGCCGATACAGCAAGCCTACATCGATGCCGCGGGCGTCTGGACTTTCGTAATGGACAATTCCGTAGCGTTTATCCGAACCGACCAAATCAGTCAGCACACTTTTGTTTTCAATTTCACAAACACCCATAATGAGTGGCATTTGCAGTTCGGTCATGACCTGTCGAATATGTTGAATTTTTGCGTTGTATTTTTCTGTGTTCCAATTATTGGCGGCACCGGGCAAAAACTCAGCGTCGTCGTTTGGACCGTCAATGGTGTCAAATAAGTTTTCGACATTATAAAAGGCCACCGTTTGTATTTGCTGGGCGGTGGTACTTACACTGAACAGCAAAAACAAAAGGAAAAGCTGGTGTTTGATCAGGGTTCGTACGTTATTCATTGTCTTGAATTTGCAGTTAGTTATCAAATTTATTTCACATTCTTGAACCGAATGTGTTATTCAAAAATCTTTTCTTTTTTTATGGGATTTTTTGAGCAGCGCTACCAACTGCCGCCAGATCCGCCGCCGCCAAAGCTACCACCTCCAAAACCGCCAAAGCCGCCTCCGGATGAACCCCCACCAAAACCACCGCCTCCGCTGTAGCCACCAAAATAAAAGAAGCCAGGCCCGCGACCTCTGCCGCCTAAAGTTGTGCCGCCACCACCGCGTTTGATCAATAAATAGAGCACCAGTAAGACGACAATTAATGCAAAAATACCTCCGATTTTGTCATATTTATGAATTTCGTCACGGTAGCTTTTTTCATTGATTTCGCCTTTGGCCAATCCAAATAGCACATCGAGGGCTTGGTTGATGCCTGCAGCATAATCACCTTCTTTAAATTTTGGGAGAATTTCGTGTTGCACGATGTCATGACAAGCCAGGTCGGTAATAGCCGCTTCAAGACCTCGGCCGGGCGCTAAAAAAACGTGTCGGCCGCCCAATTCTTCATTGGGCTTGATTAAAAAAACCAAACCGTTATTTTTATCGGCTTTTCCGACACCCCATTGTTCGCCGATTTCAGTGGCGTAATGCCAGGGTTCGTCGTAGTTGATGTCATCGACAATGACAATGGTGATTTCGTTGCTGGTTTCTTGCTCAAATTGATCGAGTCTTTGCTCGATTTTTGCCATTTCTTCAGCACTCAGAATGGGTTGTTGGGAATAATTATTTAAAAAGCGAGGAGGAGTCTTTGGCTGCGGATATTGCCCGTAGAGTTGAAGGCTTAAAAAGCTCGCAAACAATATAAAGAATAGTGATTTTTTCATCCGAAACTGATGTCGTTAGAGAGTTCATTTTGATCGCCAGCTAGCGGTGGAAAAAATTCGGCAAGTTTTTGGCCAGCATGTAAAATACCCTCGGACAAGCCTTCGGTAAGCTGCTTTTTTTGAAAGTGTTTCAGCATGCGGTCTCGGACGCTATCCCAGAAGTTTTCTGGCACCAAAGCGTCTATGCCGGCATCGCCAATAATGGCAAATTTTTGATCTTTGACGGCAAGGTAAATCAGGACGCCATTGCGCTGTGCGGTTTGCTGCATGCCCAACTGATGAAAAACTTCAATGGCGCGCACCACTGGATCTTTATGACAAGAGGCCTCTAAGTGTACGCGCAACTCACCACTTGTGGCTTGTTCGGCGGCTGCAATGCTTTGGAGCACCTTTTGTTGGTCAATAGCGTCGAGCATCAGAACTTTACCTTTGGGGCATTTTCAGCACCGGCTGCCGCTGCGAATCCATCTTTTCTTGGGAACTCTTCTGCGTTTAAGAAGAAACGTGCAAAAAAGCCGCGGATATGGGTGTTGTATGCTTTCACAGCTGAATTATAGTTGTCGCGTTCTGTTTTGATACGGTTTTCTGTGCCTTCTAATTGGCTCTGTAACTGACTGAAATTTTCTGTGGATCGAATTTGCGGATACGCTTCGTAAGCCAAATTGATGGCTGTGTTGATTTTGCGCCCCATGAGTTCGAGGTCTTGAGGTGTTTTGGCGCCAACAATTCCGGCGCGTGCTTGGGTGACTTGCGTGAGGATGTCTTTTTCGTTGGCGGCGGCTCCTTTGACGGTTTCCAACAGATTTGGAATAAGATCGGCACGGCGCTGGTAAGCAGATTGTACATTGGCAAATTTTTCATCGAGACCTTCTTGTAGGCCTACGGCTTTGTTGTACATATTGTAGTAGCCTAGAAAAAGGAACAAGAGCAGGGCGCCTATGGCAGCCAATACGACATAAATTGGTTTCATTTTTACGATATTAATTGTTTGTGTTTGTCTTTGCAAATTATGTTCCAAGTTACAAAAATGACACAATGGCAGTTTTTTTTCGCTTTGTTTTTTATGATGTTGAAAACTTTTGATTATTAATTCGTCATTTTATTGTTTAATTATTAATCAATATTGTTAATTTTACAGCACCAACCAATCGAACTTTTATTGTTTCACTTTTTAACTGACAGTACCTATGGCTACGCGTCGTTCGATTGTTCATATGGACCTCGACACCTTTTTTGTTTCTTGTGAGCGCTTGCTAGACAGTCGCTTAAATCAAAAACCTATTCTCATTGGCGGCACCAGCGAAAGGGGAGTAGTCGCCTCTTGTAGCTATGAGGCCCGCCGTTTTGGCGTGCGCTCTGGTATGTCCATGAAAATGGCCAAAGAACGCTGCCCAGAAGCCATTTGCATCAAGGGAAATACCCAAACCTACAGTAAATTCTCTAGAATGGTTACCGACATCGTCAAAGAAGCGGCTCCCGTCTATGAAAAAACATCCATAGACGAATTCTACATTGACTTCACGGGCATGGACCGCTTCTTTGGCATCTGGACCTACGCCTCCGAACTACGCCACCGCATTATCAAAGAAACAGGGCTGCCTATTTCGTTTGGCTTATCTGAAAACAAAACGGTTTCTAAAGTAGCTACCGGAGAGGCAAAACCCAACAACCAACTTCACATTAACTACGGTGCCGAAAAAGATTTTTTGGCACCGCTTTCCGTTCAGAAAATCCCATTGGTAGGCCCCAAAACCTATCAAACACTTTGCAGCTTAGGCGTTAAAAAAATCGGCACCCTACAAGCGCTGCCACTCGAGCTCGTAGAACAAGCACTCGGAGAAAACGGCCGGCATATTTGGTCTAAAGCCCAAGGAATAGACCGCAGCCCTGTAGAGCCCTACAACGAACGCAAATCGATTTCCAACGAGCGCACCTTTCATCAAGACACCACCGATATCGCTAAACTGAGCGGCATCCTGGCCGCTATGGCCGAAAACCTCGCTTTTCAACTCAGGCGTGCCGGAAAACTAGCCGGCACTGTCACCGTTAAGGTCCGTTATGCAGACTTCCAAACCCAGACCCTCCAACAACAAATCCCTTACACGTCTGCAGACCACGAACTACTGCCGTTGGTGCAAGAACTTTTTAAGCGGCTTTACCAACGGCGCGTTTTAGTGCGCCTCATTGGTGTGCGCTTTAGCGGGCTGGTAGGTGGCGCACACCAACTTCAGCTCTTTGACCAAGACCTCTCTTATCCTGCACTTTATAAAGCGCTCGATCATATCCGAGAGCGCTACGGAGACCGCGCTATCTTGCGGGCCGCAGGCCTAGAAGCGCGCAGCATTGGCCACTACAATCCTTTTGACGGCGAGCCGCCTATTTTACTTGCCAATCGCAGTATATAAAACCCAAACAAAGGTCAGTAAATGCGCGCGCACTCTTGTTTCAGTTTAGGCTACGGCATCTTAAAGCCCGAAGAACTTGTCGGTTGGGCCTTGCAAAATGGGCATCAGCAACTTTTGCTCACAGACATCAACCACACCGGTTCTGGCTTGGCATTTGTGCGTGCTGCCCAAAACAACGGTCTTAAGCCCTTGCTGGGCCTAGAGCTGCGCAACGGCTTTGCGCAAATAGCGACCATCATTGCCCGCAACAACACCGGTTTTCAAGAACTCAATGCGTATTTAACGGCACACTTGCTTGGCGCAAAGCCGTTTGTTTTGCCGCTGCCCTCCTTTGATAACTGCTGGGTTTGGTATCCATTGCAGCAACATCCACCTGCACTGAGCCCTCATGAATTCATTGCGGTTCAGCCCAGTCAAATCATCCAGTGGCAACGTGGGCAGCGGCTTTTTGAAAGTCACCAATATGTAGCCGACATCCCCATGAGCTTTCGGCATAAGCGCGATCACAACACCCACCGCTTGTTGCGCGCCATTACCAACAACTGTTTGCTCTCCAAGTTGCCGCAACAAGAACAAGCGCCGCCCACCGAAAAATTCCTAACTGCTACGCAGTGCGCAAGTGCTTTTGGGGCGGCGCCCGAGTTGCTAACCAATACCCAGGCTTTACTTGCGCAATGCCATATTCAATTTGATTTCGGCGAAGCTGCAGCACCACAACAACCCCAACACCTATTGGGGTCCAAGGCCGCAGACCAACAGCGCCTCAAAGAACTTTGTGCAGAAGGCCTCAGCTACCGCTACCAGACCATCACCGATGAAATTATTGCACGCATCGAAATGGAGATCGACGTAATCACCGAAAAAGACTATTTATCTTATTTTTTGATTACCCATGACTTCACCTCTTATGCAAGAAGCAAAGGGTATTTTTATGTGGGGCGGGGTAGTGGAGCCAATAGCATTGTGGCGTATCTCTTGCGTATTACCGACGTCGATCCGCTGGAACTCGACCTCTATTTTGAGCGCTTTATCAACTTGTATCGCAAAAATCCGCCAGATTTTGACATCGATTTCTCTTGGAAAGACCGCGACGACGTCGTTCGGTATATCTTTGAACGCTATCCGAACACCGCTTGGCTTTGTACCTATAGTACTTTTCAGTACCGCGCTTGCATCCATGAACTGAGTAAAGTTTTTGGGTTGCCAGCAAACATCAGCAAAACACTCAGTAGAGGTAAGGGAAGTATAGCCGAGTTTTCTGAATTGGGAGCGCTTGTTTTGCGCTATGCCAAATACATAGAAGGCTTGCCTTCGCACCTGAGTGTACACGCTGGTGGAATTGTCATTAGCCATGCGCCACTCACTGTTTTTTCGGCTTGTTTTTTACCCCCAAAAGGCTATCCCTGCACTCAGTTTTCTATGCTAGAAGCCGAAGACGTTGGTCTCTACAAATTTGACGTTCTCAGCCAACGTGGGCTTGGTAAAATTGCCGAAGCACTACAACTCATTGGTCAAAGCACACCCAAAGACCAACTCCCCGATATTCACAACATCCAAGCACTGAAGCAAGACCCTAAAATTGCGCTGTTTTTACGTCGTGGCTGGGCCCTTGGTTGTTTTTATGTGGAGTCGCCCGCCATGCGCATGCTGCTCATTAAACTTCAAGTAGACAACTACCTAGCGCTCGTGGCAGCCAGTTCGATTATTCGTCCGGGCGTGTCTCAATCTGGCATGATGCGCGAGTACATTTTGCGCCACCGAGATCCAGTGCGCCGCAAAGATATCCACCCCCTGCTATTGGCGCTCATGCCAGATACCTATGGTGTCATGGTTTACCAAGAAGATGTCATTAAAGTAGCACATTACTTAGCTGGCCTGAGCTTGGCAGAAGCCGATGTCTTAAGAAGGGGAATGTCCGGAAAATTCAGGTCCAGAACCGAATTTTTACGCGTTCAGGAGCGCTTCATGGCTTCTTGCCTCAAAAGAGGCCATGCGCCCGAATTTGCCAGCAGCATCTGGAAACAAATCGAGAGCTTTGCAGGCTATGCTTTTTCAAAAGGGCACTCGGCTTCTTATGCGGTGGAGAGCTACCAAAGCCTATACCTCAAAGCACACTATCCTTTGGCTTACCTAACTGCTTGCATCAACAACTTCGGCGGCTACTACCGCACCGAAATTTATGTGCACGAAGCCAGGCGCTTTGGCGCACAAATAGAAGCGCCTTGCATTAATGAGGGGGCTTACAATTGCGTTTTAATAGGCCAACGCCTGCTTCTGGGTTTCAACCTGGTAGCGGGCATCGAAGTATTGCTCATCGAAAAAATCATCGCAGAGCGCACGCAAAATGGCTGTTTTTCCGATCTTGAAAATCTTTTAAAAAGAATCTTTATACCCCTTGAACAACTCAGTATTCTGATTCGAGTAGGGGCGCTGCGTTGTTTTCAACAGCCCAGAAAAGCGTTGCTTTGGCAGGCACACTTTTACCAACACAAACACCGAAACCAAGCTTCTAAGACCGAACTATTTGAAATCAAGCAAAAAAAACAACCCCTCCCTGAACTCGAGGAACACCCCTTAGAAATCACTTTTGAACAATTCGAACTTTTAGGCTTTCCGCTCTGCGACCCTTTTTCACTCTTATTGCAGCCGCTTCCGAGCTCATATGTTTTGGTTCAAAATTTTCATCAGTTTATCGGAAAAGAGCTCCTTACATTTGGCTACCTGGTGAGTATCAAGCAGACCAAAACCAGCAAAGGCGATACCATGTGTTTTGGTACCTTTCTAGATCCTTCAGGTGCTTTTCTAGACACTGTTCATTTTCCACAAGTTGTAGCGCGTTATCCATTTTATGGCAAAGGAATTTACCGCATTACCGGAAAAATCACAGAAGAGTTCTCCTATTTCACCTTAGAAGTAAACACCATGGAAAAACTGCCATTTTCCGAAGATGTGCGGTTGGCGCTATAGCACCCGAACCCCGTCCACTAAAGCAATGCGTTCCAATGCGGGGGTGCTTCCAAATTGCGCATGGTAAGCAGTGGTAAGCGACTTTAAACGATTGAAATCAAAACTATCCTGAGCCAACACCAGTAAGCAGCCGCCAAAACCGCCACCCATCATGCGCGCACCTAGAATTTCAGGTTGCTTTATAAGATTTACCTGAAGAAAATCAATTTCCTCGCAGCTAACTTCATATAAATCGCGCAAGCCCTCATGTGTTTGATTAATCAGCTTCCCAAGCTCCTTGTAAGGTTCTATCGACAACTTGGCATTCATTCCACTAACCGAAATATCTTGCGCTAAGGCCTGAACGCAAGCCACGCGCGCTATTTCATCAACAACATAGCGCAAGCGTTTTTGGGTATTTAAATCAAGATGCGCGAATAAAAGGTTCAATTGGATTTCATCAATAGTTCGCCAACTTTCTATAGATGGGAAAAGTTCTTTTGCCTTCATCCAGGCAGCCTCTAATTGGGCGCGCCTTTCGTTGTATGCTGACTCCGCTAAATTGTGTTTTACCTTAGAATCCAATAAGAAGAGCTGTACGCCAACCAATGGCAAAGAAAATGTTTCGATAGAATGATCCAAACAATCAAAGGCAATTAACTGCCCCTTTTTTCCGAATAACGAGGCTACTTGATCCATTAGACCACATTTTACACCTGCAAATTGGTGCTCGGTTTGTTGGGCCAGCAAAGCCAATTCTAAACGAGACTTACCCAAGCCAAACCATTCATTGAGCCCAAATGCCAAACCACAACACAAGGCTGCCGAAGAGGAAAGTCCAGCTCCAATAGGAATTGTGCTTTTGAAATGAATTTTTAAGCCCCCTAATGAAGTAGGAACGTATGATAAGGAAGCACGATCGAAAGAAATATTCTTGGCGGAATTATCGGCAAACAACAGCATAAAAATACCTTTCACATATGATCGCCAACCGCTAGTATGCAACGCATTTAGCTGTGAGAACTCAAAATCCCAACTTTCATTTAAATCCAGTGCGTTGATTTCGATTGAGGGCAAATCAGTTGCTTCAAAATCAAACTTAAAATAACGGTCAATGGCCGCAGGCAACACAATGCCATGGTTGTAGTCGAGGTGTTCACCGAGTAGATTGATGCGCCCTGGAGCGCTAATCTGAAGCTTTTTCATGGCTTCCAAGTCAATTGATTGTAGCGTCCCAATGCTGAACATGAAACTTTGATCACAATAGGTGTTGATGGTGCCTCGGTGCGCAGAAGTGCACTTGCGATACCAGCCTCTACTTGTTGGATAGCCGGACTCATGAGCCCGGCCTCTTGTGCTTGAACACTAAAAGTGACTTTGTAATCATTGGTGGGCACAAGCGTACCGTTGGCATCTATTAGCTTGGCGCGCACAAAAATTAAGTCGGCTTTTGTCGTATCAATGCCCGTTTGCAAAGTGTCTAATGCTAAAATGATCTGAACCGGTTTACCTGGTGTCTGGACAATTGCTGTGGCCAATGGTTTTTGCTTACCGTCGTATGCTATTGCCGTTAATTTTCCGGGTTGAAACGTTTTCATTTCAAAAAGGTAAGGCGGGTGTGCAAGATGGTCTGAAGCGGGGTTAGGGGCTGCTACTTTTTTGGCAATAAGACTGTCATTTAAGTACAGTGACACCTGAGGGCAATTGGAAAAAACAGTAACGTTTAATGAAGAGGCGTTATTCCAGCGAGAAGCAATAGAAAGTTCAGGATCCTTTATATCGAACTTTTGCTGACTCTTATAAAAATCTACAGCATATTTGGGCAAGCGCGTGATATCATAAATACCGGACGCTTCAAGGTCGTGGCTGTAGCCTCGGTTGTAGTCGAAACACACCCAATTGGCTTCACCGATGATATTGGCACCTTTGCGATTTGAATTACTGCCTTCCTGAAAATTAAAGGCTTGTTGCAAGAGCGCTTGTTCAGTTGCGCCTCTTAAGTGCCTTGAATTGCGTTGGGCTGGCGCCAAATCTGCAAATTGCGTCTGATTGAAGCCAGCATTTTGCGCGTAGTATTCCCAGTCACCGTATTCTGCTATGAGCAGCGCTTTGGCTTTAGGCTTATAACCCGCCCAAAAATGGGGTGCTTTTGCGTGTTGGCGCGCCGGAATAAAAACATCGTAATTTGAATTATCTATCCAGCCTGCCGTGAAGCTGTTATCACCAATTAAGTCTTTGGCTATTTGATTCATTTCAAGCATGAAAGTTTCGCTCATTTCTGTTTCATTGAGCGAGTTCTCCCAAAAAATAACACTCGGATGACTGCGATCCCTCAAAATCAACGCTTTTAGATCTTTCTTACAGCGTTGTTCAAAAGGTGAGGGACCAAAAAACTGCCAACCGGCGATGGCATCCATGACAATAATGCCCAGTTCATCGCAAGCGTCATAAAATGCAGGTGCCTGCGGATAATGCGAAAGCCTGACAAAATTGAAACCCGCATCTTTGATGAGCTGTGCGTCGCGTTGCTGTGCATGATCCGGCACCGCGTACCCCACATATGGATATTCCTGATGCCGATTGGTGCCGCTCAAAAAAAGCTTTGTTCCATTCAAATAAAATCCATCTTCACGCAATTCAGGTTTGCGAATACCTACCATCATTTCTTCTCTTGCCAGCGTGTCGTTGGCGTAAATAATATGTATCGATAAATCATAGAGATTGGGGTCGGTTGGTGACCACAATCGGGGGTTATTCAGATTTAAAGAGCCCTTATAAATAATTGTATTGGTCGAATCAATGAATTGTGCATTATTGAGTTGAATAGGGGTTTCTTCGAGTTTGGCCTCAACTTGAATGGGGGTAATAATCCAATCGGGCTCATATGTTAATTCAAATGCTAATTGAATTTCAGCATTTTGAGTGTTGGCGCTGATCGTCTGAAAATAGGGGTCTTGTATGTGAACACCACTCGCTTCTATTAACCAAACATTGCGGTAAATGCCAGCGTGGTAATAAAAATCAAGGTCTTTGATGGGTTTGCCTGGTGGAATAGTGGGATCCTCGCGGTTGTCTAAATAAACTTCAAGTACATTGGCTGAGTCACGAAGCACTTTGGTTAAATCGACATCGAAAGGCAAGTATCCACCTACATGAAAACCCACCATACTACCGTTAAGTGAAACGTTCGCACTATGCATCGCTCCTTCAAAATGAAGCACTAGTCGGTGGCCTTCGGGCAACTTATAATCAAATCTTTTGCGGTAAACCACTTCTCCTAGAAACTGCTCGGTCATCACCAAAGGCTCAATTTTGGGGGTATGTGGCAATGAAACAATGGTAACCGGATCAGTAGCATTGATTTGAAATTCCCAATTGTCGTTGAATAAGGTGCGCTTGAGCTGTCCAAAACAAGGCGTGCAACAAAGGATAAAAAAGAAGGAAAAGAGAAAGATTTTCATTTTTAGATTTGAAATAACTCAATATAAAAAAGCATCTAGGGCAGGCGAGGGGCGCCCGTTGTCTTGCCAACAATTGAGCTGGTAACCACTCCAAGGTTTAGCACCCTGAGGCTCCCAATAAAAAACGCCTAAACACTGCTGATTTGGAACATCTAAAGCTGCACCGATGGTTGCAATAAGTAGGTCTTTTGAATTTTCAACTTGCCAATAATCGCCGCCAACCTCTACGATCATGACGGGTTTGTTGTAACGACTCACCATGTCCTGTAAGTTATTGCCTAAATCTGAAATGGTAACGGTGTAATCTGTCCCGAGCCAATGCGGATAATAAGATGCGCCAATGATGTCGAATTGGGCGCCATTTTGCTGCATCAGGTCAAAAAACCAACGAAAACGGGCGTTGTCATTGCCTTGGTCGATATGAACAATTGTTTGAATTGCTGGATTGAAATCTTTAACTGCTTGATTTCCAGAATTAATAAGTTGTGCGAGTTGTGTAGGGTTATTCACGTGCCCTTCAGGCCACAGAAGGCCACTCGGAATTTCGTTGCCAATTTGCACCCATTTGGGTGTCACGCCGGCAGCATGGACTAAATTCAAGGTGTATTGGGTATGTGCATAAACAGAGTCTTTCAAAGCGGCAAAATTTACGTTGGCCCAAGTGGCGGGTTTGGTCTGGTGCGCTGGGTCGGCCCAAGTGTCTGAATAATGAAAATCGAGCATGACGTCGAGTCCTTTTTCTTTGGCGCGAGCAGCCATTAGCGCTGTTTCTTCAGGGCTACAATGCCCGTTGATTTTATCTGAATTGGGGTGTACGAAAACGCGTAAACGAACCGCATTAATGCCACGCGCCATCAATAAATCAAGGCAATCTGCAGGATTTCCGTTTTCGTCATAGAAGACATAACCTGTAGCCTCCATTTGTGCCAACCAACTGACATCAGCACCTCTAAAAAAAGAAGTCTCAACTGGCGGCGTTGGTGGCTTTGGTTTTTCTTTTTCATTGCACGCCGAGAGTGTAAAAGAACAAAAGAGTAAAATGAGGGTCGTAAATTTCATTTGTTTTGTTCAAAATTGATCGTTATACTGTTGGTCTTCTTTTGACCTTTCTTCAGATAAATATCGCTAAAATTTAGCTGATTCGGTGCGTCGGGTTCAGCTTGTTGCTCCAAACAGATACCGGAGTATTGATGGTAGCTTGTATTTTGCTTACCGGATACTGCACTATGCCCCCCAATATAAACCTGCATATATGGTTGATTGGTGGTGAATGTCAATTGAAAACCATCCGGAGCATTGAGGCGCGCTTGCTTAGATGAACTATTTAACTTGAAAGCATGATCTATTTTCGGAAAATCGGCTAACTTGCTGATTTGGATGCCTTTTATATAAGGTAAATCCGAACAAGGAATCAATTTTCCTGTTGGTAATTTCTCATGGTTTAATTCAAGGTAGGCATTGGATGCCACGGTTATTTCACAATCCAAAATACGACCTTGATGCCCAGCAGGATTAAAATAAGTATGTTGCGTTGGATTGGCGACAGTGTCTTCCAACGCAATACTAGTGAT